>JAZOSJ010000110.1:0-13870 GCA_045657045.1 Alistipes sp. | reverse complement strand
CCATAATGGAAATAGTTTTGCGATACAATCGCTCGTTAAATTGTTAATAAATAAATCCCGCCCCCGCACATCGCGCCTTACGCGTACGCACAAAAGGCTCGCAAAGGTAGTGATTTTTTTGCAACTAACAACCTCATTTCCTCTTTTTTTACTTCATAGCCACAATTTTTCGCCATACGAGATAGTTTTTATCTATAAAACTTAGTATCTTTGCACAAAACGTTTATAACATTTTCAAAAAAGACGAACTATGAGACAGATTAAATTATTGATAGGCACAGCAATAGCCATAGCTCTTGGCGCTTGTGTCGATTGGGAGGGGCAGGAGCAGACCAAATACCAATACCTCGACACAATTCAGAACACCTTGTGGTACAGCTACGACACCATTGAAAAGGTCTACTACAACATCGAGTACAGCGATGTAACGCATATAGTGGAGACAACCGATGAGGACGTAGTGGAGGATACAACAGAGGAGATTGTGCAAAGTCTCTCAGAAAATACCACCGAGAGCGGCGAGGAAAACAACTCAGATAAGATTGTAGAGGAGACCCTCGAGTGGTACGATGGCAAGAGCACAGCCTACGACAGCTTTGAGCGCGTAAACGAGATTGAGTATCTATCAAAGGATTTCATATACACCTTCATTCCTGCGCACGTAGAGGACAAGACAAGAGTCGAGGCTATGGTACGTGTAAAGTTCGAGGATGGCACACTATACGGCGGCGAGGTGATACCTAAGGGTGCTTTGCAGATTAGCAACAAGGATGTATATATCATTCAGCTCTACCAGACAGATGAGAAATGGGAGGTTCTCAAAACCGATGACGGCAATGCCAAATCATCACTTATGATGTGGAAGGAGTAGGGGCAGGTCTTAGTAATGACCTGATATTAAAGGGGCTGGTTAAAAAGTAATTTAGCCAGCCCCTATAACCTAAGAGAGTGAATAAAAAGATGTAGTTTTAGGCTTGCGAAGCCCGAAAAAGCGGAGTTTACTGTGCGTAAATGAGCATTTTGAGGGCAAGCGTAACGACAAAATACACTTTTTATTCACTCTCTTTTTTGTTTGATATACCATAAAAGTAGAAAAGGGTTTCTACTAATCTCGAAAATGTCTCTACAACAAACAAATAATCAGCTAATTACGCAAAACTATAAGCACCGTTTTTTGCATCATTACTACAAATTACAACAGATATACTAAATCAGCGCGACACGAATACATTAAGAGGAGTTCGGCATCCACCATAAAGAAACCACTCAGGACATTAACGCCCTGAGTGGTTTCTTTATGGTGTGACGCTAATAACGTCACTATCACAGCACATTATAGTGCTGCACCAGTCCAAATATCAACCTCCGCACCTGTAGCAGGATCAATAGCAAATGGCTCGTGGAAGTTACCATCCTCACCTACCCATGTAGTGTAGATAAAGGTCTGCTTTGAAGAACCGTATGGGTAGAAGTGGTAAATACCATCGCGCTCCTCACTCTTCTCAACCACCTCAAGGTAGCCATCATCATCGGTATCCTCCCACTCTGTCCACTCACGAACGTAGATACCAGACTCCTGCCATACGCCACTCTTACCCTGCTCGCTCATTGTACCTGTATCGCAAGATGAGATAAGGTCTGCGATAAGCTCATCAACAGTATCAATCTCAGTACCAAGATCCTCATTGAAGAAGTTTGCTGGGAACATCGCCGCTGAGTATGCACGTGTATTCTCACCTGGAACAAACTCCCAAGAGAACATTAGGAATAGATGTGGATTATCATCAACCTCAAGAATCTCAATTGATGGCTTACCTACGGCCCAATTAGGATCGTCACGTCTAACAACATTACCGATATTTGCCAATGGCTTGAAGTAGTGTGCCACTGGTGCTGAGTAAACGCCCTCAGCATCTACCGCCATAACAACAATGGCATACTCCTCGCCCAATGCAAGACCAGACATCTTGATGCAACCATCTACAAGAGCATCCTTCTCAGTAGAAGTATCGTGGATAAGGCTATTACCAGCGAACTCAATCATATACTCACCAGCCTTCTTCTTTGTACCACCTAACACCTTATTCCACTCATCGCTATCTGTACGTACACATACATATACATACTTCTCAGCGCCCTCGCAAATTGGCTTAATAAGAGTGTTGTCAATCTTCTTCTCTACCTCCTCCAAAGAGAGATTCAAACTATTATACGTAAATGCCTTTGTAGAGAATGGCTCACGAAGCACTTTACCATACTTACCATCAGCACCAACAGCTACTGCGAAAAGAACAAACGTCTCACCAGCCTTAGCATTATTGAACGATACCCTAACAGAATCCGATGAATATGTGCTCTTACCCTCGGTTGTAAGCATTTTGATAGCACTAGTATCGTTTGGGAACGATGCTGCATAATTAGGAAGAAGGTTGTAGTACATTGCAATCTGATTAGTACTATTTAGCTCCATAGAGATTGATGTGTACTCTACAACAAGATCGCTATATGTAACCTCAAGAGATCCGCCCTCGACAAATGCAGCTGTTGTTAGATTCCAAGAGTATACATCCTCAACGCGAACATTTGGAAGAGTATTCTCGTTGATATACCACATAACATACTCTGTATTTGGATCAAGCTGCGATCTGTTAGGATCTACGAACGATAGAAGCGAACCCTTATGCTCTGTCTCTGAGTGGTTTGCGTAGAAGTAGTCTGGATAATCAGTGTAGTATGCTGCCAACTCCTCAGCATTAAACTCATTAGCTACGCTCAAACCTACAAGATACTTATTGTTCTCATCAGCACCAGCAGCCGTGAATGTAACATCCAAATCGAAGAAGTTTGCCTGTGTAGTCTTCAATGTAGGAGCGATGTGCTTGTAGCGTACATAGCAGATATCCTTCTTCTCGATATACATAGTACCATTCTCATCAGTATTTGGAGCTGCATACCAGAAGTAGTACTCATTACCGCTCTTCACAGAAGATACCAAGTCAGTATATGGAATATATAGAGAGTTTGTCTCCATAAATGACATATCATAAATCTGAGTGCTTGGGGTACCTCCAAGATGGCTATTGGCAACTGTCGGTATAGCATCAAAGTTATTCTCAAATGCAGACTTACTCAACAAGCCACCAACAAGGTATGAAGCACCATAACCAGCCTCAATATAGATACCACCTGCAGTGAACTCTACAGTAGCAGGGTTAGTTGAAAGTCGAAGACTTGCAATAGCAGAAGAGCCATTCTCGAATACGAACATAATCTTTGCAACGCCAGACTCAACAGCCTTACCAGCGTTGATCTCCTCCAATGTAGGAGCTGTGAAGGTAAGCTCCATACGATTCTGCTTAACCTTAAGCTGAGCATCACACTCCCAACCCTCTGGAATCTGTGTGATATAGTCTACTGCATCCTGAATATCGATATAGAATGTGCCTGTGTTGCCGTATGATACGAACATTGAGTCCGCAGCAAGAACAAGCTTACCATTCTGCATACCAACCTTCATTGTAGAGCCATCAGCAAATGTTACATTGCAGTATAGACCCAATGGGTTACCATCTGCATCGGTCTGCCACTCCGAATAAACAACCTCAACGTTTGTGATGATTGTGTCGGTAATAGACTCTGTATAGCCTGTCACAATCCAAGTGTTACCACCGTCGAATGAGACCTCGATAGCACCATCGTTGATCTGCGTAACAGGCACGAGGTCTGCCACAGGCACCTTCTCTCCATCAACAAGGATAGGCTGAACATTGCCAAGGGTATCATACATAGCCCAATAACGAACACCATCCTCCAATAGTGTTGTAACGACCTGATCATAACCACCACCCCTAGGGTAGATTGTTAGCTTTGCTCCGTTAGAGAGGGTAACAAGCTTGCTACCATCAGCCTGCTGCTCAACCTTACGAATTGCGAGGTCACCCTTCTGAAGACCATTCACAATTTCAAGAACACCATCAAGATCAGTGCGCAACTGCTCCAACTGACCCTTAATACTGTTAATCTCTTTCCATACCGCAGTATCGTCATATGTACACGACACTGAGCTGGCAACGACAGCCATAACAACCACAGAGGTTATCATAGCCTTCATGCTTGTAAAAATTTTTCTCATAATGTTTTGTTGTTTATAATGTTTGTTATTACATTTTTGTCACCATATTAATATAGTGTAGCGCACAAATTTAACAATTTTTTCCGAAGAAACTATTAAATATTCCAACACACACCCCATTTTTCCGCATAATATGCACAAATTTCACCATACAAGACAATCGAGCATAAAAGAGAGGGGCTGACTAAAAAGTTATTTAGCCAACCCCTAACCTAAGAGTGTGAATAAAAAGATGTAGTTTTAGGCGTTGCGAAGCCCGAAAAAGCAGAGTTTACTTAGGCGTAAATGAGCATTCCCGGGGCAAGCTAATTTTAGAAGGGCAAATCATCAGGATCATTCTGTGGAATAAACGGCGCCTCTGGCTGTGGCTCAGGCTGATAGACAGGCTGTTGTGGAGTCTGTGAAGCAGGTTGCTGCGGAGCCTGATATGATGGATGCTGATAGGTTTGCTGCTGTGGCTGAGAATAGCCAGTCTGTGATGCACCCTCTGGGCGACGACCGAGGAGCTTCATCTCGTCAGCAACAATCTCAGTAGCGTAGTGCTTAACGCCATCACGCTCCCACTCACGAGAACGCAAGCGACCCTCGATATATAGTTGTGAACCCTTGCGCACATACTTATCCACAACCTCGGCTAAATTACGCCAAAGAGTTACAGTATGCCACTCTGTATGCTCAGTAGCCTCATTTGTCTGACGATTGAAAATACGCTCGCTTGTTGCCAAACGCACGCGAGCAACTTTTACGCCTGTTTCAAGAGTTCGCACCTCTGGATCAAGACCCACGTAACCAACCAATATTACCTTATTAATCATGATATAACTTCTTTTATATTAATCTTTTAACAACTGCTCCTGCTGAGCATTTTCATCCTTGTCGACGTGACGAATATCCTCAAGCAGATGACCCAAGAAATCCTGATCTGGACCCTCGACAAACTTCATCGAAATAGGCTGATAGTACATCGCACGCATTAATGGCTCAGGCAGACGTGCACGACGTAGGCGCACTGCATCTTTCTCGGTCATAATAATCACAGCGCGAGGATTATTGCGTAGCTTATCGTAGAGTCGTCGCATATCATCTGCCGTAAAGTCGTGATGGTCACGGAAGATAAGCTTATCAACCACATTGAACTTAGACTCTGCCTCAGCGATAAATGGTCTTGGATTACCAATACCCGTCATAAGGATTGCGCGCTGACCATAGTTTACCTCCTCGCGCTCGGCAAAGTGAAACAAAGGCTCAATCATCGGGCTATTGATACGCGTAAAGTAAACCTTCTGATATGCAATCGAGCGCAACTTATTGTACCACAATCGCTTATCTATCGGAGTCATCGTGTCAGAACACTTGGTCACGATAAAGATATGCGCCGCACTAAGGCGTGATGGCAGGTCGCGCAGACGACCCAAAGGCAACATACTATCACCCTCAATTGGACGTGTCGAGTCCACAAGAACAATATTCACTTTAGCCTTGACACTACGATGCTGGAAGCCATCATCCATAACGATAAGCGTAACCTCGGGGTGCTCCTTACGAATACGGTCGATACCCTCGGCTCTATCCTCGCATACGACGATGACATTCTCGCTAAATTTCAATTTTAAGAGTAGCGGCTCATCACCCACATCGGCATAGTGGTCATCCACCTGCACCTCTCTATAACCCTTTGTTCTACGTCCGTAGCCTCGCGATAGTATCGCCACATTGTAGTGTGGCTTAAGCGCCGCAAGAAGATACTCCGCAGTAGGGGTCTTACCCGTACCACCTACGGTGATATTTCCAATACACACCACCGGAATATCGAAGCTACGACTCTTCTTCACACCCCAATCATAGAGGCAGTGACGAAGGGTGATAACCATTCGATATATCCACGATAATATGCCTGCAACAATCTTCATCCTCAATCTATTTCCGAGATTATCCCCCAAAACTCTCTATGCCAATTTCACACAACAAATTACGAGAGATAATCTCACAATTTGGTCAAAGGTAGCACTTATTTTTATATTCACCAAATAAATATCGCCAATTTACATCTTTCCACCATTTTTTATCACAATAGTGACATAATCAACAAAATATTTCATATCTTTGTACATTATGAGAATTTTCAAGCATATATCAGCGCTCCTGCTGACGCTTTTAGTCGTAGGATGTGGCGGCTTCTCAGCCGAAAAGAAGAGCGGAAACAAGACAAATGAGGTGGCGGTAGAGCCAACATATCTATATGGCATCAATATCGATGGCTACGAGATTGCAAACGATACCGTGCGTATGGGTGAAACCGTAGGTGGCATCCTCGGTCGTCGTGGCATCTCGGCAGTGACCGTAGATAAGTTAGACAAGGAGTCAAAGGAGATATTCCCGCTTAGAAAGATTCGTGCCGACAACGCATATACCACATTCACACGTAGCTATACCGACTCACTTGGCGAACACAACGTCCTCGATTATGTAGTTTACCATAAAAATGCTATCGATTATGTTGTCTTTGGCTTTGTGGGTGACAGCATAAGCATCACTCTTGGCTCACGCCCAATGGAGCTTATTCGCAAGCGTTGCGAGGCGGCTATCACATCTTCGCTATGGGGTACAATCATGGAGCAGAATCTGCCATACGCCCTCGCTGCGGAGTTTGAGGATATATATCAGTGGACAGTCGACTTCTTCGGCATACAGGCAGGAGATTCGTTCAAGGTTGTCTACGACGAGAAGATGGTCGACGGCGAGAGTGTCGGCATAGGTCGTATATGGGGTGCTGAGTTCATACACGGCGGCAAGCAATATTACGCCATACCATTTGCTCACGATGGCAAGCTACGCTATTGGGAGGCTAATGGCGAGTCACTACGCAAGCAGTTCCTCAAAGCGCCACTGAAGTACACCCGCATCAGCTCTAAGTTCTCAAAGGCTCGTCTGCACCCTGTCTATAAGGTTTATCGTCCACACCACGGCATAGACTACGCAGCCCCAGCGGGAACCCCTGTACACTCTGTGGCAGATGGCACGGTAACATTCCGTGGCTGGGATAAGGGTGGCGGTGGTAACACCATCAAGATTAAGCACGCAGGCAATATGGAGACTGGCTACCTACACCTTAAAAGCTTTGCGAAGGGCATCTCTGTGGGTACTCGCGTATCGCAGGGTCAGCTTATTGGATATGTAGGCTCAACAGGAGCATCTACAGGTCCTCACCTCGACTTCCGCATCAAGAAGAATGGCACGCCTATCGACCCTCTTAAAATGGTACAAGAGCCTGCTGAGCCACTGCCATCAGCACAGATGGCCGCCTTCGAGGCTATCCGCGACAGAGTCGTTGCCGAGCTTGATGGCAAGGAGATTGTGGGCGGTGTTGTAACCGAGCAGGATATTTTCCAAACTTCAAAGAGCGAGTAATATGGAGGATAACTTCCTAAAATTCATACGCAAACACCATCTGCTTACCCTTGCTACTACAAATAGCGAGGGTATGCCTTATGTAGCCAACTGCTTCTACGCCTACGACAAGGAGCGCAACCTCTTTATCTTCACCTCAGACACCACCACACGTCACGGCAAAGAGATGGAGGAGAACCCCAATGTAGCGCTCTCTATTGCCCTCGAAACACGCGTTGTAGGACGCATTCAGGGTCTGCAAATCGTAGGTAAGGCTCAACGTGGCGACAGCAAGGCTCAAGCGACATATATCAAGCGCTTCCCCTACACCGCCGTAGCACCACTATCGCTATGGATGGTAGCGCCTACAATGATGAAACTTACGGATAACACCCTTGGATTTGGAAAGAAACTTATATGGCAAAGCGAGGAGTAATCATAGTTGCTGGGGGCTCGGGTAGCCGTATGCAGTCGTCGCTACCTAAGCAGTTTATGATTCTTGGTGGCGAGCCCGTTGTGGCACGTACTATAAATACCTTTTATGAAGCTCTGCCGGGCGCGGAGATTGTCGTAGTGTTACCCGAGGAGCATATCGCTCTATGGCGCAATCTTGCCGCGCGCTTCGATGTTGCACCCCACCGCACGGTATATGGCGGCAAGGAGCGTTTCGATTCGGTAAAGAATGGTATAAAAGCCTTGTCTGAGGAGGTGGAGTACATCGCTATCCACGATGGCGTGAGAGCATTGGTAAGCAAGCGACTGATTATCGGCACTATGCTCGAAGCCGAGAAGTGCGATGCTGTTATTCCCGTTGTCGATGCTGTGGACTCTTATCGCATGGTGGAGGGTGAGGAGTCAAAGGTTATATCTCGCTCACTGCTTCGCATCGTGCAGACACCGCAAGTATTTCGTAGCGACATACTGCGCCGTGCATACGAGCAAGATTACGACACACGCTTTACCGACGATGCCACGGTTGTGGAGGCGTTGGGCGTTAAGATTGGTATTGTTAAGGGTGAGCGTTCAAATATCAAGCTCACCACACCAGAGGATATGATATATGCTGAAGCGATGCTTCAGCAAAGTGAAAACTGAAAACTGAAAACTGAAAAGTATGGTGTCTGCGACGCGTGTTTATAAAACTTATGCGAAGCATACCATACTTTTCAGTTTTCAGTTTTCACCTTTCAGTTTTCACTTCTAATCCAGACCTTCCGGGTAGCACGACCGAATTTCTTGTCAGAAGGGCGCATCTAACATTAATTAGCACCACGACCCAATTTCTTGTCAGAAGGGGCAAAAACAATTAGTAATTAGTAGTGAGTAATTAGTAATTGTCATTGCTGTTTCAAAGTGCCAAAGAGGCCAGCAGCAGCCACCCCTCTAGTAAAGTTATATGCTGAGGCTATTTTGAGGCTGCTCGCAGTTTGGAAAAGCGGAGTTTACTTGAGGTAAATGAGCATTTTCCAAACAAGGCAGACGCCAAAAGAGCCCAGCAGATGACTTTACTCACAAGAAATTACATTTTGCCGTGACAATGCTTATACTTCTTTCCCGAACCACAAGGACAAGGATCGTTACGACCTACGGTTTTGTCGACCTTGATAGGTGCGGTCTTGCCACGCTCGCCCTGACCTGCCTGCGCAGCGGCTGCCATACGCGATGCCTGAAGCTTGTTAACATCGACCTTAGACTTCTGCTCGCGAGCATTCTGCATACTCTCAGGGTTGTTAGAACGCACTGGAAGGTATACCTTGTTGATTAGAGCGAGGACATCGCGGTTGATATCTTCGAGCATCTTTGAGAAGAGCTGGAAAGACTCGAGCTTGTAGATAAGGAGTGGGTCCTTCTGCTCGTATGTCGCATTACGCACGCTCTGACGGAGGTCATCCATCTCGCGGAGGTGCTCACGCCAAGCGTCGTCGATGGTGGTGAAGAGCGCCACCTTAGCAAACTCGCGGAATATCTCTGCACAGTCTGTTTCCTGGCACTTGTGCAGCTCCACAGGGATGGTGTACTGCAAGCGACCATCGGTAAGTGGGAATGCCACACGGCGATTCATATTGTCGGCACTCTGAGTGTAGAGGTGCTCCATTGTTGGGCGCACGATATCGGCGATAGCCTTGGCCTTACGCTCATAGAGGGCGATAAGGTCGGCAACAATAGTATCGATAATCTGCTTTGGCTTCATCGTATCAAACTGCTCTTCGAGGATGGTGGTGTCGAGAGCGACCTCACGCATAAGGTCGAACTTGAACTCCTCGAAGCTGCAACCCTCGTGCGACTCCACGAACTTAATAGCGTAGTCGTAGCGTAAATTGTTCAAATCGATATCGATACGCTCGCCATAGAGAGCATGACGACGACGTGTGTAGATAACCTCACGCTGCGAGTTCATAACATCGTCGTACTCCAACAAGTGCTTACGAGTACCGAAGTGGTTCTCCTCGACCTTCTTCTGTGCGCGCTCGATAGCCTTGGTCATCATACCAGCCTGGATAACCTCGCCCTCCTGGATGCCCATCTTATCCATCATCGATGCGATACGGTCAGAACCGAAGAGGCGCATAAGCTTATCCTCCAACGACACGAAGAACTGCGAAGAGCCTGGGTCACCCTGACGACCTGCACGACCACGCAACTGACGGTCTACACGACGGCTCTCGTGGCGCTCAGTACCGATAATAGCAAGACCTCCGCGCTCCTTAACCTCTGGCGTAAGCTTGATGTCGGTACCACGACCCGCCATATTTGTAGCGATGGTAACCTGACCACTGCGACCCGCCTCGGCAACAATCTGCGCCTCAAGCTGGTGTTGCTTAGCATTGAGGACATTGTGCTTGATGCCACGTATTTTAAGCATACGGCTCAACAACTCCGAAATCTCAACAGAGGTAGTACCCACCAACACAGGGCGACCCGCCTCAACCATCTTCTCAATCTCGGCAATCACGGCATTATACTTTTCGCGCTCAGTCTTGTATACCATATCCTCGCGGTCATCGCGGATAACCTCCTTGTTTGTAGGGATAACCACAACATCGAGTTTGTAGATGCTCCAGAACTCCGATGACTCGGTCTCGGCAGTACCCGTCATACCAGCAAGCTTGTGGTACATACGGAAGTAATTTTGAAGGGTGATGGTAGCAAAGGTCTGGGTAGCATCCTCAACCTTAACGCTCTCCTTAGCCTCGATAGCCTGGTGAAGACCATCCGAGTAGCGGCGACCCTCCATGATACGACCTGTCTGCTCGTCGACAATCTTAACCTTGCCCTCGATAAGCACATACTCAACCTCCTTCTCGAACATAAAGTATGCTTTAAGAAGCTGATTCATAGTATGTACACGCTCAGCCTTGATAGAGTAGTCGGCAAGAAGCTCATCCTTCTTCTGAGCGCGCTCCTCCACTGTAAGCTCCTTATTCTGCTCCATCTCGGCAAGACGAGCACCAATATCTGGGAGCACGAAGAAGCCCTCCTCGCCAAAGCGCTTAGAGGCAATCTCGTGACCCTTATCTGTTAAGATAAGCGAGTTCATCTTCTCGTCGTGAACAACGAAGTTGTCGTCTGTAATCTCGTGCATACGGCGCTCGTTGTCCTGCATATAGATATTCTCGGTCTTCTGCAACAACACCTTCACACCTGGCTCCGAGAGGAACTTAATCAACGCCTTATACTTAGGCATCGCCTTGTGGGCACGCAAAAGGAGCTTACCCGCCTCCTCCATCTGACCCTCATTGTAGAGACGCTTAGCCTCGGCAACATCGGTAGAGGACATCTTGCTTTGAAGGTCGTAGATATACTTCGCCGCAGGCTGATACTCGGCATATAGCTGGTCGCTACCCTTAGGCACAGGACCAGAGATAATGAGTGGCGTACGCGCATCGTCGATAAGCACAGAGTCGACCTCATCGACAATAGCGAAGTGGTGCTTGCGCTGTACCAAATCCTTTGGCGCAGATGCCATATTGTCGCGCAAGTAGTCGAAACCGAACTCGTTGTTCGTACCGAAGGTAATATCGGCGTTGTATGCTCTGCGGCGCTCCTCTGAGTTAGGGCGTGTATTGTCGATACAAGCCACCGACAAGCCGTGGAACTGATACATAGGACCCATCCACTCGGCATCACGACGTGCCAAGTAGTCGTTCACCGTAACCACGTGCACACCCTTATGAGCCAAAGCGTTAAGGAAGACAGGAAGCGTAGCCACAAGGGTCTTACCCTCACCCGTAGCCATCTCGGCGATGCGACCCTTGTGGAGTACCACACCACCAAAGAGCTGCACATCGTAGTGTACCATATCCCACTTGATGGTGTTACCACCTGCGGTCCACTGACTGCTATAAATAGCCTTGTCGCCCTCGATACGCACCAAGTCACCACGCTCTGCAGCAAGGTTGCGGTCGAAGTCGTTAGCTGTAACCACCACCTCATCGTTCTCCGCAAATCGGCGTGCTGTATCCTTCATAATAGCAAAAGCCTCAGGGAGTATCTCCTCGAGTCGCTGCTCAATCTTCTCGTCGATACGCTTTGTAGTGTCGTCAATATCCTTCGATAGGCGCTCCTTATCCTGGAGCGAAATCTCTGGTTGCTCGAGCGTTGCCTTATTCTTAGCGATGCGAGCCTCGTCCTCGGCGATAAAGTCTGCAATAGACTTGCTCAACGCCTGCGAGCGCTCACGAAGCTCATCATGCGAGAGCTTTGAAATAGAGGGATATACCTCCTTAATCTTCTCCACGTAAGGCATAATCTCCTTACGATCCTTGTCTGCCTTCGAGCCGAAGAACAGCTTAATTACCTTTGATAAAATATCCATATCTATACTCTTAATTTCGTTATTTCTTAGCCAAATTATATGCTTACACCTATACTAATAAACATAACGCGCAAAGATAGTAAAAAAAAGTAAAAACTGAAAAGTGAAAACTGAAAAGTGCGGTATGCTTCGCATAAGTTTTATAAATATGCGTCGCAGACACCTTACTTTTCACCTTTCAGTTGTCAGTTTTCACCTTAAAAGCCTTTTTAGATACTTTGTCCAAGACAATAGAAATAATTTTAGTGATAACCCTTAGCTTTGGATTAACAAGTGTACGAACGAACAAAATCCTATGTTTTCGTTCGTTCGTACACTTAAGTCTCTCGTTCAAGAGCCCCCAAGCCCTTAGGGCGACTACCGCGGTGTGGCTTCGCGCGAGTTTTCAGTTTTCACTCTATTTATCTATGCATCATAGGATGTGGTGGTCGACCAAAGGCTGGAGCACCAGGCTTTACATCCATACCCTCGTACTTCGACATATCCTTCGTTGCGTTCTTGCCGAAATGGCGGAGGTTGTAGTTGAACTGCACGGTGAAGTAGCGACCGATGACGCTGTTCCACGAGTTCTGGGTATAACCGCTACCTACGGTGCGAGCAAAGGCCTTATTCTGGTTGAGAAGGTCGTTCACACCTACAAGCACCTCGCCCTGCTGATTCTTAAATAGCTTCTTGCCGAGATAGACGTTGCAGATGAGGAAGTCCTCGTTATAGTCGTTAGTGAAGCCGATATACTGGTTGTAGTTAACTGCGGCGGTTAGCGTGAAGCCCTTCCAGAACACCCACTTCAACGTACCTGATGCTGTGTGGTTGAAATACTGGTTGCGGCTGTTGCGGTTGCCGAGTGTTGCCAACGACTGACGAGCATCGTAGAATGCACCATTCCACTCAACGGTGAAGTCGAGATTCTCCGATATGTTGCTACCCAACGACAAGCGAGCATCGTAGCCCATAGTGCTTGTGAAGTTGAGCTGCTCGTCGATCATCGATGGTGTGCGCGACCAGTTGACACCTGCCGAGAGGTTGAGGTTACACTTGATGGCAGCAATAGGGAAGCCATAGCTTACGTGAGTACGTAGGTTGCGATAGCCATCCATATTCTCGTATGTCGAGTACTGCAATGGGTTGTAGGTCTCTCCCTCGTTGGTAGGCAAATTTGGCATCTGCTCGGGTGTAGGGTTGTAGATTATTGACTGACCGATGTAGTCCTGTGTGAGCTGTGCCGAGAACATCCACATGAAGGTGCGGCCCTTCTCCATGTTAGAACGCACATAGTGGAGGTTCATGCGGTGGTTGTACGACGATTTGAGCTTAGGGTTACCCTTCGACAGATACTGAGCATTCGACACATCGTAGATATCCTGCAAGTTGCGCACATCGGGATTCTGGGTATATGAGTTTACGAACAGACGAATGGTATTCTGCGAGTCGAACGCCACGTTGGCCATAAGGAAGTATGTCACGTGGTCGAAGTCACGCTTGATATCCTCGCCCTTGACCATGCCGTCGAGCGTCGAGTGCTGGTAGTAGACATT
>JAZOSJ010000109.1:0-15221 GCA_045657045.1 Alistipes sp. | reverse complement strand
AGCCATGTCGTTCTGTGAGCCAAGGAGTTGTTTCATACATTTGTCTTCCTAAGACCGCTTGGCCTCCGACTTTGAATCTCCTTCAACGACTCGCTCCACTCCAACTTCTCAAGACCATCCAACATACGCTGTGCATAGGCTGTTACACGCAACAACCACTGCTTCATGCGCTTCTGCTCAACAGGGTGACCTCCACGAACCGAGAGACCCTCCTTAACCTCGTCGTTGGCAAGTACGGTACCCAACGCAGGACACCAGTTTACCATCGTATCGGCACGGAATGCCAAGCGGTAGTTTTGAAGTGTCTGTTCGCGCTCCGCCTCGCTCATCGAACGCCACTCCTCGGCGGTGAAGTTCAACGCTACGGTCTGTGCGGCATCAATACCTGCACTACCATTCTCCTCGAAGTGTGCTACAAGGGCTGTGATAGGCTCTGCCTTCTGCGATGCGTTGTTATACCAGTGGTCGAACATCTTGAGGAATGCCCACTGTGTCCAATGGTAGTACTCAGGCTCGCAGGTGCGCACCTCGCGTGACCAGTCGTACGAGAAACCAATCTTATCCAACTGCGAGCGGTAGCGTGCAATATTCTCCTCGGTAGTAACCGCAGGGTGCTGACCTGTCTGGATAGCATACTGCTCAGCAGGTAGACCAAAGGCATCGTAGCCCATAGGGTGGAGGACGTTGAAGCCCGACTGACGCTTATAGCGTGAGTAGATGTCCGATGCGATATATCCGAGCGGGTGTCCTACGTGAAGACCCGCACCCGATGGGTAAGGGAACATATCGAGTACATAGAACTTTGGGCGTGATGGGTCTACCTCGACACGGTAGGTGCCCTCCTCCTGCCACTTCTGCTGCCACTTTTGCTCAATGGCCTTAAAATTATATTCCATAGTCTGTCTGTTTTATATTGTTTGTAATTATTCGTCATCGTCATCAATAAACGCCCCATCGTCGAAGTAGAAGCCATCCATAAGGGCATCTATATCGCGGCGCTCCTTCTTCGTAGGGCGACCTGTACCGCGGTCACGGAATACGAAGATGGTCTCGCGAGGAACGTTGAGCTTGTCAAGTTCCTCCTGCGGTGTGCAGTTGAGGCAATATAGCGGTACGTTCTTCGCAGGCTGGCGACTCGATACTAAGTCGAGCACCTTATAGCTATACGTAACACGCTCTCTGCGCACAGAAATCATATCGCCCACCTTGACCTCGCGTGATGGTTTGGCATAGGCATCATTTACCATAACGCGGTTTTGGCGTATGGCATCGGCAGCATCGCTGCGGGTCTTAAAGACGCGCACTGCCCATAGGTATTTATCTAATCGTATATCACTCATATTTTCTTCTTTTTCTCGGGTATGCGGCTAACGCTTATAATCATACCCAGCGCAATAGACATAAACATTAGTGAGGAGCCTCCGCGAGAGATGAAGGGAAGAGTTTGTCCCGTCTCTGGCATAAAGTTCACCTGTACAAGGATATGTAGCATCGCCTGACAGGTTATAAGCAATCCCAAGCCCGCGGTCATAAAGGTTAGAAAGGCTGTATGACAGCGTCGGCATATCTCAATTGCGCGAAAGGTTATCCATAGATAGAGCAGCATCAGCACGATGGCTGCGATGAAGCCATACTCCGAAGCGAAGAATGCATAGGCATAGTCGCTCTCAGGGTGTATGACCACGGCGCGTGAGGAGCTGTGTCCTGCGCCTTCGCCAATAAAGCCGCCGTTGTGGATGGCTATCATCGCACGCTCGGTGTCCGAGAGTTCGTAGACATAGCCCTTCTTGCCATCTGTTGTCCACTCGGTAATCCATGTCGATAGTCGACCTCCCGCCGTGTCGCCACGACCCATACCAACAAGAGAGAGCAGCGAGAAGGCTACCACGGCACCTACAACTGCCAACGAGCCAAATTTGAAAATCTCCCACTTAGGCACGCGACCGATATAGAGCATGATAATCGAAACCATACCCACAATCGCCGCCGAGGAGATATGCGCTGGCGCAATAACTACGCACGATAGGATTATAGGGCCAAGGATAGGGTAGGTATTCTCGTGCAGAATCTTCTGCTGTTCGGGGCTTCGTAGTTTGAAGGAGGTTGGCAGAAGCTTTATCTTTGTAATCACATCCTGCTTGCTCTCCATGCAGCGGGCAAGCATCAGTATAGTAAATATTTTAAGTCCCTCTGATGGCTGAAACTGAATAGGTCCAATAGGCAACCAGCGTGCAGCACCATTTGTCGTTGCACCCACAACATATGTAGCTATGGTCAATGCAATAAATAGTAAGTAGCCTATACGTGTGGTGTAGCGGTAGACGTTGTAGTTTATTTTGTGAGCAATAAATATCATAGGTAGTGACATCACCAAGACATACATCACCTGCTGTCGTAGTGATTCGGTGGTTGTAAGGTGCGAGGTGGTGTCGTATGCCATCTTCGCCGTCGACGAGTAGACCACAAGGATGGATACGATGATGAGCACTGCGTAGATTATCCACAATGTGCGGTCACCCTCGAAGATGTGGCGACTATCAAAGGCGGTTTTATGATTCCTATTATTGCTCATTTGTAAGTACGTTTTCCTTTACCCAGCGTTTGAACTCCTTACCGCGGTGCTCGTAGTTTTTGAAAAGGTCGAAGCTGGCGCAGGCTGGTGATAGCAATACGCTATCTCCTGCTGAGGCAACCTCTTTTGCTGCCTTCATAGCATCCTCAAAGGTGTTGCAGTCGCGGATTACGGGTACGATACCTGCAAACTCGTGCTTTAGCTTCGTGTTGTCAAGTCCCATACAAATAAGAGCCTTCACCTTGCGGCGCGCAAACTCTTTTAGTGGGGTGTAGTCGTTGCCCTTATCCGTACCACCCGCTATCCATACCGTTGGGCGTGTCATACTCTCCAAGGCGTACCATACCGAGTCGACGTTGGTAGCCTTCGAGTCGTTTATCCACTCGATGTCGTTCTGCTTACCCGCTGGCTCAAGACGGTGCTCCACGGGCGAGAATGAGTATATCGAGCGCTTGATAACCTTAGGATCTACACCCGCAGATAGCGTTGCCAAGGCTGCTGCCATAGCGTTGTAGATGTTGTGCATACCCTGAATCTGCATATTGCGTGTGTCGATAGTAACCGACTTATTGCCCACCGTAGCTGTGAAGGTATGACCTTCGAGGATGGCATCGCCATCACCACTTGCAATAGCGGTGTTGATGGCAAATGGTAGCTGACGTGCGCGCAGGTCGTTATCCATCTCCGAGAGCATCTGCTGTGTAATCTCATCGTCGGCAGAGTAGATAAAGTAGTCCGACGAGGTCTGATTCTGGGTGATACGCATCTTCGAACGAGCGTAGTTCTCCAACTTATAGTCGTAGCGGTCCAAGTGGTCGGGGGTGATGTTCATCAATACGCCGATGTCTGCCTTAAATTTGTAGCAACCATCGAGCTGGAACGAGCTAAGCTCCAATACGTGCCAGAAGTAGCGGTCTGTAGCGATGGAGTAGGCGAAGCTCTCGCCGATGTTGCCTCCGAGCGACACCTTACGACCCGCATCCACCATAATCTTGTAGATTAGGGATGTGGTTGTGGTCTTACCATTAGAGCCGGTGATACAGATAGTCTTTGCCACGCCCTTGTAGCGCGCTGCGAACTCTATCTCCGAGATTACGGGGATGCCACACTCACGTATCTTGCATACTATGGGTGCTGTGTCAGGAATACCTGGCGACTTTACCACCTCATTAGCATCCAAGATGCGCTCCTCGGTGTGCTGACCCTCCTCGTACTCTACACTCCACTCATCAAGGCGCTGCTTAAATCTGTCGGCAATCTTGCCCATATCCGAGAGGAAGACATCGAAGCCCTTTTTCTTTGCCAATATCGCTGAGCCGTAGCCCGAAATGCCACCACCTAAGACTGCTATTTTTCGTTTCATATTTGTTGTATTAAAAGAGGAGTGCTTGGAGGGCTATCATCAACCCTCCAAGTCTCCCTGTAAGCATATTACTCTTTGATTCGCTTAATTTGCTTTGCGTAGTCGCTCCAGCCCATTGCCTTCTTATATGTCTTAGGGGTCTTCTGTGGAACGTAGATAGTAGCACCCTCTGGAAGTTTGAGGAACTCAACGGTAGGAGGCTCCTGTGCACGGCAGATAAGACCTACGATGCTGTCGCACTCGTGGAATACGCGCTTACCCATATACTCAACACCCTCACCAAGTGTGACGCTTTCGAGTGTCAAGCAGTTTGCAAAGGCATCGTCGCCGATAGTGCGAACACCATTACCTATTACTACGGTCTGCAAATCTACGCAGTTGAGGAATGCGCTATTCTCGATAGATGTTACAGCATCTGGGATGGTAATCTCAGAGAGTGCGCGGCACTCGGCAAATGCTCTCTCAGAAACCTTTGTAAGGTTAGCGCTTAGAGTTACTGATGCAAGTGATGCACACTCCTCAAATGCCGATGTATTGATATAGAGTACGCTATCTGGAATATTTACACTCTCCAACGCCTCGCACTCGCGGAAGGCGCCCGAGCCAATAGTCTCAACTGAGTCTGGAATGATGAACTTCTTGATGTTTGCACAGCCCTTAAACGCCTCATCTGTAATCTCCTTAACGCCGTAAGGGATGGTGTACTCAGCAAGATCTGTTGGAACGAATGCAATTAGACGACCATCGAGGATGAGTGAGCGACCATCAGCCGATGCATACTTGCTATTGAACGAGTGAAGGTTAGCGCAGTTTACAAACGAACCACCGCAGATAGACGATACATTCTCTCCAATGGTCATTGAGCTAATCATAGAGTTGCTAAACCACTCAGCGCTTGGGATGTTGCAGTTTACAGTGACACCACCTGTATAGTCACGGAATGTGTTCTCAGCAATAGTGGTGATATTCTCAGTAACTACAATCTCAGGAACGTGTGTAAGGTCAAACCACTCTGGCTTGAAGCTGTTGCTATCGATGATAAGCTTGCCATCGAATGCTGAGTATGCACCAGCATTGTTCTCAGTTACGTTTGCACCGATAGTAATCTCTGCAACCTGAGCAAGGCTGAACCACTCAGGAGAGAAGAAGTTACAGTTAACAACGAGCTTGCCGTCGAAGTTAAGGAATGTATCGAGTGTGATGTTTGTCACATTCTCTCCAATGGTGATGTCGGTGAATGTGCAGTTGTTAAACCAATTTGCATCTGTGATGTTGCTGTCGATAGACATCTTACCAAAGAAGCCGTAGAATGCATCCTCACCGATAGCGGTTACGCTCTTTGAAATGGTGATGTTGTCGAGGATAGCACAATCGTAGAATGCGCGGTTACCAATAGTAACAACATTCTCAGGAATAGTCACAGCGCGTAGAGCGCCACACTTCTCGAATGCTGAGTCACCGATGGTAGTAACGCTGTTGGCAATAACTACGTTCTGTAGCTCAGAGCATCCGTAGAATGCCTTGTCGCCGATAGAGATAACTCCCTCCTGAATTACGTATTCGCTAACACCCTTAGGTGCGAAGATGCGAAGTGTACCATCCATAATAATAGACTTACCATCAATAGATGCGAACTTACCGCTGAAATTTTGGAGGTTGTTGCAATTTGCAAATGCCTCGTTGTCGATAGCGGTTACGCTGTCCGAGATGGTTACGCTTTCGAGTGTTGTGCAACCAGAGAAGACGTTTGCGTTAATCTTGGTTACGTTGCTTGGAATAGTGTACTCGGTAGCACCGTTGTTTGTAGCGTATGTTGCCATCACTCCCTCAATAACAAGTGCGCAACGATCCTCCGATGCAAAATTACCGCTAATCTGTTTTAGATTTTTACAACCAAGAAGTGTCTCCTGGTCAAGATCCTTAATACCTGTTGAGAATGTCACCTCTTCGAGGTTTGTACAGCCGCTAAGCACCTTGTCGCCCATCTTAACAACGCTGTTAGGAATAACAATCGAAAGGAGTGCAGTACAGTTACCGAACGCACCATCCTTAATCTCGGTTACGCTCTCGGTCATCGAAATTGTTTGGAGTGTTGGACAGCCATTGAATGCCTGCTCGCTAATCTTTGTTACACTGTTTGGTACAGAGTACTGTGTGATACCACAATCCACTGCAAAGGCTTTGAGTGAGCCGTTGACAATAAGGCTATAACCATCAGCCGATGCAAAAGCACCCTTAAACTGACGAACCTTATTACAGCCAGCGAATGCACCATCCCAAATGTAGTCAACGCTGCTTGGAATTGTGAACTCCTGAATGTTGCAGCAGTCGCGGAATGTGCCAGACTTAATCTCTGATACACCCTCTGGAATAGCGATGCGTGTGAGGGCGCGGCAACCAGCAAAGGCATTCTCGCCAATAGCATTTACGCTCTTTGGTACAGCGAGACCTGTGAGGTTGCTACAGCCTCGGAAGGCATTGTTGCGAATCTCGGTTACGCCATCAGGGATGATGACACTCTCAAGAAGTGAGCAACCATCGAATGTAGACTTACCGATACGTGTAACACCCTCAGGGATGATATACTCCGTAGCACCGCAACCAAGGGCAAAGCCAGCAAGAGTGCCATTGATGATAAGCGACTGACCATCAGCTGAGGCATACTCGCTGTTGAACTGCTTGAGGCTTGTACAACCCTCGAACGCACCGTCACGGATGTACTCGATGCCATCAGGTAGGCTGATGCTTTGTAGGGCGGCACAGTTGCGGAATGCGCGACCACCGATGTACTCTACACCAACAGGGATGATGATACTTTGTAGCGAGCTACAACCATCAAATGCATCCTCGCCAATCTTTGTAACGCGGCTTGGGATGCTGATGCTGAGTAGACCCTCGCAGCCTGCGAACGCCTTGTAACCAATCTCCTTTACACTCTTAGGCAAGGTGATGGTTTTAAGGTTCTTATAACCAGTAAGACAGATGCTGTTCTCGCCAGACTCTGATCTGTCGGCAGATACAGCCTCGATGCTGTGGTTAAAACGGACAACACCGCTGTTGTCGAGAAATGTGTGTGATTCCACATCGTGCTGGTTGCTTAGATCAAGCTGCTGACCATCTACGGTAGAGTACCAAATCTCATTATCGGGACATTGTGCAAATGCCGATAATGTTGTGCCAATAATGGCAACAAACAGTAATAATAAGTGCTTCATAAATGTAATTTTTATTGAGTTAATAATTATTGAATTTTTAGTGTTACGAGTGTCAGGGCTGCAAGAAGCAGTGATATGATAAAGAAGCGCATCATAATCTTTGTCTCAAAGAGTCCCTTCTTCTGATAGTGGTGGTGCAGCGGCGACATAAGGAAGATACGTCGTCCCTCGCCATACTTTTTCTTTGTATATTTGAAATAGCCCACCTGTATCATTACCGAGAGTGCCTCAACAAGGAAGATTCCGCACAATAGTGGCAGGAGTAGCTCCTTACGGATGCAGAGTGCAAATACGGCGATGATACCACCAATCGTTAGCGAGCCGGTGTCGCCCATAAATATCTGCGCAGGGAAGGAGTTATACCACAAAAAGCCAATCAAGGCGCCTGCAAATGCCGCAGCAAAGACTATCAACTCTCCACTATTGGGGATATACATAATGTTGAGGTAATCGGAGTAGACTATATGCCCCGAAAGGTATGCCAAGATACCGAGTACAAGGACTATCGGTACTGATACTCCCGTTAGCAGACCGTCGATACCATCGGTGAGGTTAGCACCATTCGACACGGCGGTGATAACAAATATCGCCACGATGATATATAGCAACCACGCCAGAGTCTCGTTACCTCCCGTGATAACCTTATAGTCGAGCATCGTATCCTTCAAAAATGGGATTGAGGTCTTTGTCGTCTTTTCGGAGGTGGTACTTACCACCTGCTTTGTGGTGTAGTCTTTGACTACCTCGCCTGTGGTGACATCGGTGATGGTGTACTGCTTGGTCTCGAAGTTCTTTTCGTGGATAACAATATCATCCGAGAGCCACATCGTAGTACCCACGATGATACCCAAGCCCACCTGACCTACAATCTTGAAGCGACCATTTAGTCCCTCCTTGTTGTGGCGAAAGACCTTGATATAGTCATCCAAGCCGCCGATGAAGCCGAGCCATAGTGTCGAGATAAGCATTAGCTGGATATATACGTTGCTAAGGTCGCCAAAGAGCAACACGGGCACGAACATAGCAAGTATGATGATTATGCCACCCATCGTAGGTGTGCCACGCTTCTCCAACTGACCCTGCAAGCCGAGGTCGCGTATCTCCTCGCCAATCTGCTGGCGGCGCAAGAAGCGGATGATGCGCTTGCCAAAGAAGATGGAGATAAGAAGTGATGTTATGATTGCCGCAGCCGAGCGGAATGAGATATACTCACCCACACGCATACCCGGTAGCGTGGTGTTTTCGTTCAGATATTCAAAGAGTTTGTAGAACATAGTGCCTCTCTAAAAGTTAGTTGTTGTGTCTCTCGTTAAAAGTTTTTGCCACCTCTTCGCGGTCGTCGAAGTGGTGCTTTATAGTGCCAATAATTTGGTAGTCCTCGTGTCCCTTACCTGCAACAAGGATTATATCGCCCGCCTTAGCCAATGTTGAGGCGGTGCGTATTGCCTCACGACGGTCGCAGATACGCAGGTAGTTCGATGCTCCCATAACACCTGCCACCATATCGTCGAGGATAGCCTCTGGGTTCTCTGTGCGTGGGTTGTCGGAGGTAAATATTGCCATCGAGGCGTAGCGTACCGCAACGCTCGCCATCTCAGGACGCTTAGTACGGTCTCTGTCGCCACCGCATCCACATACCACATATAGCTTCTGGTCGCCACGGCGTAGCTCCTCGATGGTCTCCAACACATTCTCCAAAGCATCAGGCGTGTGGGCATAGTCCACAATTGCCATTGTGCCATCCTTGGCGGTGATAGTCTCAAAGCGGCCGCTTACAGGAAGGAGATTAGAGAGAGTTGTAAGCACATCCATCTCATCCACGCCAAGCAGTGTTGCTGCGGCATATACGGTGGTGAGGTTGTAGGCATTGAAGCGACCTGTGAACTTCACCCAAAGCTCTCTGCCGTTGATATGCAGCAACATACCATTAGGTAGCATCTCCAAAATCTTTGTGTTGTAGTCAGCCATCGAGCGCAACGATAGACGGAAGTGCTTAGCCGCGCAATTTTGAAGCATCACCTCGCCATTTCTATCATCGATGTTTACCACTGCCCAGCTCTCCTTGCCGAGCATATCGAAGAAGCCCTTCTTGGCGCGGATATACTCCTTATATGTGCCGTGATAGTCGAGGTGATCGTGGGTAAGGTTGGTGAAGAGTGCGCCCACGAACTTCAAGCCATCGATGCGGTGCTGTGCCACGGAGTGTGACGACACCTCCATAAAGCAGTATTCGCAACCCTCGTCCACCATTTCGCGCATCATCTTATTGAGGCGTATGGCATCGGGTGTGGTGTGTGTTGACTCGATACGCTGCTCACCTATGCGATATACCACCGTCGAGATAAGACCTGCCTTATATCCCATTGCGGTGAACATATCGTATAGCAGTGTCGCTGTTGTAGTCTTGCCGTTAGTGCCCGTTACGCCCACCAAGCGTAGCTCCTCGGAGGGGTGGTCGTATATAGCTGCCGCCATAGCCGCCATAGCGACATTGCTATCCTCGACTACGACGTATGATATGCCCTCGATACGCTTTTCGGGCATCTTCTGGCAGATGATGGCTCTCGCTCCCTGCTCAATGGCTGAGTCGATATAGTTGTGTCCATCGTTTGCTACACCCACCACGGCGATAAAGCAGGTTCCCGCCTCCACACGTCGTGAGTCATACTCCAACCCCACAATCTCGGGGTCGAGCGGATTCTCTATCTCTAATACTCGAACATCGTCGAGTAGTTCACCAAGTCGTTTCATATCATCTAAAACTCGTTATGGGTCTATTTGCCCAAGTTGAGGTGTATAGTTAAATCATCTTTGTTTATCTCTCTACCTGCGGGTATGCTCTGGCTCTTAACCGCGCCACTACCCGTATGTGTAACTCTAAGTCCGCAACTCTCCAAAAGGTATAGCGCATCCGAGAGTCCCATACCGCGCACATCGGGTACACGGCTATCACCCACCTCTATGGCGGTGATTGTCGTAGCGCCATCGTTAGACGAAGAGCTCTTGCCCCACTCGCTACCATTGCTGTTATCCGTAACCTGCTTAGTTAGAGCCTTGCCAACGCTCTTTATATCTTTGCTCTTGCCCGCCTTTATAGCCTTGGGCATATGTTTTACCTCCGACTCTTCGAGAACATAGTGCAACGATGGGTCGTTGGTGTAGATATACTCCATAATATCCGATGCCACAGGTCCTGCGAGGTCGATACCGAAGTATCGAGGGCTCTCGGGTGTCGCCTGCTTGCAGATACCCACAAGGATGGTGTAGCGAGGTCGCTCCATAGGCATAGTGCATATTATCGAGCCATAGTAGTAATTGTCCTCCTTGCCGTTGATGCCATTCTTCATTTGCTCGTAGTCGATGCGGCTATCGCTGATAAAGGTGCTCCACATCTGTGCAGTACCCGTCTTGCATCCAAATGGTATTACCAAATCCTTGAACTTATATGCTGAGCGCTCTGCCGATGCCAAAAGACAGCTGTCAAGTTGGCGTAGTGTGCTCTCAGAACACATCTTCTCAACAAGAGGTACTACGGGCATTCTCTCCACTACTTCGCCATCGCGCTCGATGCGGTCGACCAAGCGTGGCGCAACCATACGACCTCTATTTGCAACACCATTGTAGAAGGTGATCATATGTATCGGTGGTACATCCATCTCGTAGCCGTATGCCAAGCGAGGTAGACGTGTTGAGGTACTACCGCGGGTGTTCCACTCTGGGCTGTCGGCAGTAATCAGACGACCGCGCACCTCGCCATACTCCTCCAAGCCAACAAAGTCGTTGAACTTTAATTTGGCAAGGAAGTCGGTGTACTCCGCAGGGTTATCCTTAAAACGTTCGTAGACAGCCTTGGCAAAGTAGACATTCGACGAGTGTGCAAAGGCATCCTTGAGGGTTACTCTGCCATCACTCTCCTTGCCCGCTACGTCGTGCGAGTCCTCGATAGGGGTCTTGCCCACATAGACCCTATGTCCTGGGCGTGAGTGCTCGGTGTCGACCTTAGTGTTGAGGTTGTAGCCTCCGATTTCGAGCAACGCCATTGTTGTCGCAAGTTTCATTGTCGAGCCGGGGCTTATAGCCGTTTTGAGGGCGTGGTTGTTGACACGTTCGCTATAAGATACGCCACGCTCCTTGCCCGAGCCGAGGCTTACCATCGATAGGATATTTCCCGTTGCCACCTCCATAACGATAGCCACACCAAAGGAGGCTTGCTCCTTGCGTAGCATACTATCGAGACGCTCGTGAGCGATACGTTGTATGCCCGCATCTATCGTTGTGATTACATTCGCTCCATCCTCCACCTCGATGTTGTCTCTGTCGTGGATGCGTGCCCAGAAACCGTGGGCTATCCACTGCTCCTTAACCTTGCCATCGCGACCATTGAGATAGTCGTTATATTGTAGCTCCAATCCCGAACCTGGCACCTTCTTGCCATTTACCACCAACGTGTCGTAGCGACCAATCGTTTGACGTGCAACATCGCCCGAAGGGTAGAGTCGCTTATTGTCTGGTGTGGCGTTGAATACTACACCCATATTTCGGTTGAAGATAGGGTATGAGCGCTTCATCATATGCCACTCGTCGATAGTGATGGTACGAGGCAGAATCTTATAAGCACGTCGCTTTTTACCACTGCGCCAACGCTCTGAAATCAGGATGTTGCGATACTCTTTTGCCGTCTTGTATTTATAGCCGTGCTCGCGGGCATCCTCCTGGTTGAAGTGCTCGGCAAGGAGGTTGGCAAGCATATCAGCATTCTTGATATATGCCTGAGAGTCGGCGGTGAGCATACCCTCCGAGCCAAAGTCGAGGATGACGTTGTAGCGCAAGCTTGATATTGCCAACGGCTCACCGTCGCGCGAGAATATAGTGCCACGATGCGCCTTAATCTTTGTTGTGCGATAGATGCCCTCGTTCATAACCTCTGCATTATGTGAAACAGAGGGGCTGAACAGTATAATCCACAGTAGACGCACGGTAACGGCAAGAGCAAAGATGAAGATGATGCTATATAGCGACTTAACGCGAGATATAATATCGCGCTTCGTGGCTCTTGCTCTCTGCTTGCCGCTGTTTGGGTCGTTAGTATGTGGCTTGCTTTGGCTCATTATTTCTCTATTATTCGGCTATCCTTTGATAGTTCAATAAGTTCAATGTTGTGTCGCTTAAGGCGCGATGTTACGGCGCTCTTCGACGAGAGGTTGTATCGTAGCTCCTCCTTGAGTACGGCACGCTCGTGGAGCACCGAGGCGTACTGTTCCCGCTGGCGATACTCGCGGTCGGCATTCAGCGACATAAAGGTTAGGAAGATACTAAAAAAGCACATCACAGCAATGGCGATAAAGTATCTGTGGTGGGGTAGTGAGCCCTCGGTAAGAATCTTACCCGTGGTGATAACTAACCACGGCGCACTGCTCTCCCTCTCCTCATCCTCTTCGTTATCTTCGCCCTGCTCCACGTCGCAGTTTGAGGTGTCCTCCTGCTCGTTTGTAAGAATCACCACCTCGCGACGTACGCGCTCCTTTGTATTCTCCTCGTTGTAGTGCATAGTGTTAGTCGTTAATGCGCTCTGCCACACGAAGCTTGGCACTGCGTGAGCGTGGGTTGGTCTCAATCTCCTCGTTCGAAGGTACTATCGCCTTGCGGGTAATAACCTTAAATGGTGTTGTGGCACGACCAAAGAAGTCCTTTTCGATAATGCCCTCGGTGTTGCCGCTACGCATAAAGTTCTTGACGATTCTATCCTCCAACGAGTGGTATGACATCACAACAAGACGGCCACCTGGTTTGAGGAGTTTAAGGCTCTGCTCTAATGCCATTTTAAGTGCCTCCATCTCGCCATTAAGCTCGATGCGTAGAGCCTGGAAGAGTTTGGTTAAGAACTTCGCCTCATCCTTGGGGGGTGTGCAAGGCTTTACCGCCTCGACAAGCTCTGCTGTTGTGGTGATTGGCTTCTCGGCTCTGGCGCGCTCGATGCAGTTGGCTATCTTCCATGTTGTGTCCAACTCGCCATATTCTGAGAATATTTTAGCTAAGGCATCATTTGTGTATGTGTTCACAATGTCGGCTGCGGTGCGACCCTCGCGGGTGTTCATACGCATATCGAGCGGAGCATCGCCACGGAACGAGAAGCCGCGGTGCTTAGCATCGAAGTGGTGCGACGATACGCCCAAGTCGGCAAGGATGCCGTCAACCTGCTCAACGCCTCTATGGCGGAGGGCTCCACGCACAAAGCGGAAGTTGGAGGCTACGAAGGTGTGGCGCTCATCCTGCGGTGCGTTGTTCTCGGCATCAGGGTCCTGATCCAACGAGTAGAGATGACCCTTTGCGCCGAGGTGGGCAAGGATCTCGCGGGTGTGACCACCGCCTCCCATTGTGAGGTCAACGTAGATGCCGTTTGGGTTGATGTCGAGTGCCTCGATGCACTCGTCAAGCATAACGGGTATATGGTATGTTTCGATGCTCATTTTTTGAGTTTGTTTTTACATAGTAAAAAATAACGGTGCTAAGATAGGAAAAATTTTGCGAAATTATACCACTTTGTTAGACTAAAAAATGAAAGTTTTTATGGCTGAAAACCGAGCTGTTGCCAAGGAGTTGGAACGGGCATTGTTCTTGGGTCGCGCAACTCATTGTAATGCTGATATATACTCTGTGGATGGTGCTGTCTCTCCACTCTTGTTGGAGGAGGTGTGCAGACTTCGCAGGGAGTCCTATAAGGGTGTAGGTATTGCGCTTGATGATGGCGCAGATGGCGATACGGCGGATAGGGATGGGACATATCGTCAGCTTGTGGTCTGGGATAGAGACCGTGGCGAGGTTGTGGGAGGCTATCGCTATGCTATGGGTTGTGAGGCGAGAGTGGAGCAGTTGTCGCTAAATCACTATATGGTGCTGTCGGAGAGGTTTGTTAAGGAGTATCTTCCACGGGGTGTGGAGCTTGGTCGCTCGTTTGTGTCACCACGCTATCAGTGTGGAGGTAACGCGCTTACAATCTATGCCTTGGATGCTATATGGGAGGGGCTTGCTCGGATTGTGAAACGGGAGTCGGTGGAGTATCTTTTTGGTCGCGTTACGCTCTATGATTCGTTGGGGGTAAAGGCACGAAATCTGCTGGTTGGATATATGCGGCACTCCTCACCCATAAAGGAGTCGCTTATGGTTGCTCGCGTGCCATTTAAGGTGGGTATTAGCCGTCGGCGATATAGCCAGATCTTTATTGGTGATACGGCGCAGGAGAACTATCGAATACTACTCTCTAAGATGCGGCAGATGGATTGTCGTATTCCGCCTATAATCTCCTCATATTTGCGACTCTCGCCTACGTTAAAGCTCTTTGATAGCTATCGTAACGAGAATCTTGGCGGTGTGGTTGAAAGTGCGATAATGCTTACTATATCAGAGTTTTATGATAAGGTTAAAGGTCGATATGAAATATAAAAAATGAGAGTGAATAAAAAGTGTATTTTGTCGTTACGCTCGCCCTCAAAATGCTCATTTACGCTCAGTAAACTCCGCTTTTTCGGGCTTCGCAAGCCTAAAACTACATCTTTTTATTCACTCTCTTAGGTTGGGACTGGCTAAGTTACTTTTTAGTCAGCCCCAACTATTATGTGTAACCGAGATATTAATAGTTCTCAATAACTGCCTCAAGGTGCTGCTTCCAGATAAGTGCTGCACCACCCAAAATAGCTACATTCTTATCCTGAATACCACTCATAAGGAGCTTAACCTTATTCTTGAATACGGTAAGCTGATTCTCCTCCATATACTTGTGAGTAGGGCGCATAATGTAGTCGCCAGCATTTGCCAAGCCGCCGAAGAGGATGATAGCCTCAGGTGAGGTTGTAGCAGTAAGGTCTGCAAGTGCCAAACCGAGATATTTGCCAGTGCGCTCGAATGCCTCCAAAGCGATAGGGTCGTTCTTATCGGCGGCATCAGAAAGCATCTTTGCCTCGAACTTGTCGTAAGGGATAGAGCGAAGCTCACTCTCGCAGGTCATTGTAGCCATAAGCTCAAAGGCTGTGCGCTTGATACCGGTAGCAGAAACGTATGCCTCCAAGCAAGTCGG
>JAZOSJ010000108.1:0-7576 GCA_045657045.1 Alistipes sp. | reverse complement strand
AATTTCTTGTGATAAGGGGTCATTCTCGACCTCTCAATCATTGCCCCAAATGGGAAATACGCTTAGTATGTCCCATCTGGGGCAATTTCTTTATCGAGGCCAAGCCTGACCCCTTCTGACAAGAAATTGGGTTGTGCTGCCCTTAATGTTTATATATCGCTTGGAACAAGCGAAACTATTACTAATTACTCTCTACTAATTACTATTTATTTTTGCCCCTTCTGACAAGAAATTGGGTTGTGCTTCTAATCAAGCTGGAATCGCCCTTCTGACAAGAATTTAGGTAGTGGTGCTTGGTAAGGTGCGTGTTATGGGTTCCGATGAGTTCCGATGGGTTAAGATGAGTTCCGATGAGTTGATGATATCGCTCTACTCATAGTAACTTATAGTAACCCATAGTAACCCATAGTAACCCATTCGACTGCGCCTTTTAGCTCCTTTGTAACTATCCGTAGATATTAACTCTCGCGCGAAGCGCACCACACTTTTTACCCGTTACTTTAATAGTTCTCTTGTTTATTCCGAAATAATTGTTTAAATTTGTAGTATTCAATTTGATAAACAATAAAAATTATACGCTATGAAACGACTGCTGTTTTTTGTTGCGCTTGTTGCTATGATGGCTGTGGGTTGCCAAGAATCTCATGAACTATTTGACGATATTATCAATCCAGGTCAGACGCCATCGGATGATAATAATGTAAATGAGGAGACTATCGATTTGTTGACTCCAGATGCTACATTTGTCGAGATTCCTTATGACGAAATTTGGTATGTAGCATCCGAGGAGCTTCAGTTCTATGGAGATAGTTTGTCTGAGTTTGATGAAAATATGATTGTTAGCCATGTCTGGGATGCTAAGACTGGTAGGGGCGTTGTGCAATTTAATAAGGATTTAACTACTATCCCGAGCAACCTATTCAAAGATAATATCTCTCTTGAGCAGATGACCATCCCAAGTTCTGTTACTGAGATTGGTGATAGTGCTTTTGAGGGATGTAGTAAGTTGGCAAGTGTTGTTATTCCTGAGGGCGTTAAGAGTGTTGGAAATAGGGTATTTGCTAGCTGTGCAAGTCTTGAGAAGGTTACTATTGGCTTTGACGTTGGTTCAATTGGAGAGTTTGCGTTCTACAGTTGTCCAAAACTTAAGTCGGTGTTCCTTATGTGTAAATATGCGCCTGCGGTTGGTGATAACCTTTTTAGTAGTGTGGATGGCACAACGCTATATATCCCAAGGGGACAAAAGGATGCTTATATGCAAAATGGCGCTTGGGGTGTCATGGATAGTATTATGGAGGAGTACGACTATCGATCCCTTTTTACAGGTGTTAATCTGGGTGAGGGTACCTATATTGAGGATTTCTTTACTTGGTTATATGGTGTTGAGGGTGGCGCGCGAGTCTCTGTAGAGATCTATGAGCGTGTAATAGAACCTGGTTGTTACTATATGAAAAATCTCTTTAGCAAAGAGAATGTAGAGGCAATGTTGGGTGAAGTACCTTCAGATATGGTTTTTACAAACGGGGATACTTATATCGTTGTTGATGCAAGCAAGGCTGAAGAGGTATATATCCCATGGCAGTACGCTGGTTTCGGTATCCAGGGTTATATGGATCAGGTATATATCGCTTCTTGTAAGTCTATTGGTGCGGCTAATGCGAAGCTTGAGAATGGTAAGATTGTGTTCCCTGCAATGACCGTAGCTCTCCTTGATGCTTCTAGTTCTGGTTATTACACAAACCAGAGTGGTTTGATGGCTATTGCTCTACCAGGTTATAAGATTCCTGATTATAAAACAGAGGTTGCTTATGTTGGTGGTGAGATAGCTCCTGATAATAGCCGAGTGTGGGCTAAATTTAATGTTAGCATTGGAGAGGATGTTACTAAATATCGTTATGTTGTTGTTGAGGGTAACGAGCAGGCGTACACTACTATCACGGAGGGTACACTTGTTCGCCCTGTATACCGCAAGGAGTGGCATCCTGCTATTACAGCGATGCTAAATGCAGAGTATATTAATGGAAAACTAAATTTAGATAGCGTAGATGAGGAGTATAGAGCCTATTTAGAGTATTCGGCAGAGTCTGATTCAACTGTTACAGAGATTAAAATCTCTTTGCCAAAGCAGAGTCTATATACCATCTTTGTTGTGCCATATGATGAAAACGGTGCACCTATAAAGGATAATAATGGTCTTCAAGTTGTAGCAAGAACATACTTCTACTATATCCCACTTGGTAGCAATGAGCCTTTGCCTGACCTATGCGACCCAGTCTTAAAATTGGCATCTATTACCGAGATTCTGACTGCTGGTATCACTAACCCAGAGGATCTTGCGAAAGCTACTGAGTATTACGAGAATGCATATCCATCATGCTTCTACTTGGGCTTTGACATCCAGACCGACGATGCTGACTATGTATCTCAGCTTGTATGGTACTACACTAAGACCGCAGATCTTCCTGAAGGTGTAGACCCATACACTTTGGAGGGTCAGAAGACTCTTATCAACAATCACGCTGGTGAGGATGCAGATATTTCATACCAGATTGAGTACTTGAAGGATGGTCGTAACCCTATGGTTATCTCTGCAACACCTGATACAGAGTACACTGTTGTTCTCTCGATGACAAGCATCTATGGTAAGACTTCATACTACACTGTTACTGGTCGCACAACACCATATAGCTTCAATATCGCGTTCGGTACTTACTCATTCGTTGATGGTAACTCGAAGATGACTATCGAGTTTGAGCCATCCTACAGCGCTACTGAGTACCAGAAGACAGGTAATGGTGAGTTGTTTTATATGAAGTGGATTGTCGAGGATGGTGCTCCAGATGTTAAGGTTCGAGAGTATTCAATGGTTGCCTTCAAAGAGCCAGATAGGAATGCTATTGTATGCTACGGTCAATTGGCGTCGAATAAAGATACATATTTTGGTGTAGATATGGGAAGCTATGGTATTGATCCTAATGCTTTCTGGGGCTTCCACAGCTCATCTACAGCAAATTATGCCTCTAACAACGAGCCGATGGTGTTGCACTATAACGAGGATGGTGTTATAGACCGTCTTGATACATATTTCCGTGAGTATGTGAGAGTTGAGAATCCTGACACAGGTGTGTCATCAATGATGTATGTCAAGGAGTTTACTCCAAATACAGTTATCACGTGTATCGAAGATAAGAGACCAAATCACAACGATGAGTGGTAAAATAGATGCTCCTTAAAAAGTGCGCTCACTTTATGTGGGCGCATTTTTTTGTTGTCTCGCCATTGACGATTACTCTAAAATTGCCCTTAGCGTTATCTAAAGATAACGGCAGTGCTGGCTTAAAATCATTATTCTTCGAAAATTGATTGAATATTAAAGGTTTTTTCGTACCTTTGTCGGTTGGTATGGCGCAAAGCCTTTGAAATGAAATAAGTAACAAAAATATAATATTATGACACAGGAAGAATTGTTTAAGAAGCTTATCGCTCACTGCAAGGAGTATGGTTTCATTTTCCCTTCAAGCGAGATTTATGACGGTCTTGGTGCTGTCTACGATTATGGTCAGAATGGTGTGGAGCTAAAGAATAACAGCAAGCGTTATTGGTGGGACTCTATGGTTAAGCTCAACGAGAACATCGTGGGTATCGACGCTGCAATCTTTATGCACCCTCGTACTTGGGAGGCATCTGGTCACGTTGGAGCATTCAACGACCCTCTTATAGACAACAAGGACTCTAAGAAGCGTTCCCGTGCCGATGTTCTTGTTGAGGATTGGATGGCTAAGCAGGAGGAGAAGATTGAAAAGGAGGTAGAGAAGGCGCACAAGAGATTCAAGGAGGCCTTCAATCGTGAGCAGTTCCTCGCTACATCACCTCGCGTGTTGGAGATTAAGGCTAAGATGGATGCTATCCACGAGCGTTTTGCAACGGCTTTGAACGAGAACAACCTCGACGAGTTGAAGCAGATTATCATCGACTGCGAGATTGTTTGCCCTATCTCTGGTACTCGCAATTGGACAGATGTTCGTCAGTTCAACCTTATGTTCTCTACACAGATGGGCTCTACGGCTGATGGCGCTAACACAGTATATCTACGTCCTGAGACTGCGCAGGGTATCTTCGTAAACTACCTCAACGTGCAGAAGACAGGTCGTATGAAGCTTCCTTTCGGTATCGCTCAGATTGGTAAGGCGTTCCGTAACGAGATCGTAGCACGTCAGTTTATCTTCCGTATGCGTGAGTTCGAGCAGATGGAGATGCAGTTCTTCGTGCAGCCAGGCACCGAGATGGAGTGGTGGAACAAGTGGAAGGAGACACGTATGGCTTGGCACCGCGCCCTCGGCTTTGGTGACCAGAACTACCGTTTCCACGACCACGACAAGCTCGCTCACTATGCAAACGCAGCTACCGACGTAGAGTTTAACTTCCCATTCGGCTTTAAGGAGGTTGAGGGTATCCACTCTCGTACCGACTTCGACCTTGGTCGCCATCAGGAGTACTCTGGTAAGAAGATTCAGTATTTCGATCCAGAGCGTGGCGAGAGCTATGTTCCATACGTTGTTGAGACATCAATCGGCGTTGACCGTATGTTCTTGCAGATTATGTCTGCGGCATACTGCGAGGAGAAGTTGGAGAATGGCGAGGAGCGTGTAGTATTGCGCATCCCTGCAGCCCTTGCACCTACAAAGGTTGCCGTTATGCCACTTGTTAAGAAGGATGGTCTTCCAGAGGTTGCACGCCAGATTATCGACGACTTGAAGTTCGACTATAACGTTGTTTACGACGAGAAGGACTCTATCGGTAAGCGCTACCGCCGTCAGGATGCTATCGGTACTCCATTCTGCGTAACTATCGACCACGATACGTTGACCGACGGTATGGTTACCGTACGTCACCGCGATACTATGGCTCAGGAGCGCGTTAAGATTGAGAATCTACACGCTATGATCGAGACGGAGGTATCGTTCCGCGAGTTGTTCAAGAAGATTAAGGAGGCATAGCCCGTGGCGAGATTGATTGCCATAGACTACGGCACTAAGCGCACAGGACTTGCTGTCACCGACCCGCTTGGTATCATCGCGTCACCCTTGGAAACGGTCGATACTAAGCAGTTGGAGCGTTACCTTGCCGAGTATTTCGCCAAGGAGGATGTCTCGACAATTGTTGTTGGTCACCCACGCCAGATGAATGGCGAGCCTTCGGAGACGATGCGCTTTATAGAGCCATTGATGGGGCGCCTGCGCCACGCCTACCCAGATAAGAGGGTTGTGGCATACGATGAGCGCTTCACCTCGGTTTTGGCACAGCGCACCATTCGTGAGAGTGGCATCGGCAAGATGGCACGCCGCGATAAGTCGTTGGTCGACAAGGTCTCAGCTGCGATTATATTGCAGGACTATATGGCTTCCAATAATGGATTTATGTAGGAGATAACGCCTATTACTAATTGCTAATTACTCATTACTAATTACTAATTATTAAGATGATATATCCAATAGTTATATATGGCTCGCAGGTTTTGCGCAACAAGTCGGAGAATATAACTGCCGATTATCCAGAGTTTAAGAAGCTTCTCGAGGATATGTGGCTTACCCTTGCTGAGGCTGAGGGCGTAGGTCTTGCAGCACCACAGATTGGCAAGAACATCCGCCTCTTTATTGTTGACTGCACACCTTGGGGCGAGGATGACCCAACACTTGCAGACTACAAGCGTGTATTTATCAATGCCGAGATATACGAGCGCTCTGAGGAGACCTCACTCTTCGAGGAGGGCTGCCTCTCACTCCCAGGTCTCCACGAGAATGTGCGCCGCCCTGTCTCTATCCGTATGCGCTACCTCGATGAAAATTTTGTCGAGCACGACGAGGAGTTCATAGGCAAGCCCGCGCGTGTTATCCAGCACGAGTATGACCATATCGAGGGTCTTGTATTCACAGACCACCTTGTTCCACTTCGCAAGAACCTTATTAAGAATAAGTTGCAGAAGATGGCTCGAGGATCGTATAAAGCTTTTTACAAAACCAAACGATAATTTCTTGTGATAAGGGGTCGATTGCGGCCCCTAACTAAAAAGGCGACAATGGGTCGTACGCACAAGTACTACCCATCGTCGCCTTTTTCGCCGAGTGTAGCACTCGGCGCCCTTCTGACAAGAAATTGGGTCGTGGGGTTAGATGCGCCCCTCTCGCAAGAAATTTAACTGAAAACTGAAAAGTATGGTATGCTTCGCATAAGTTTTATAAACAAGCGTCGCAGACACCTTACTTTTCAGTTTTCACCTTTCAGTTTTCGCTTTATAAAAGGTCTTTTAGAATAGTCCCAACTCTTTGCACGCGTTCCAAATACCATCCTTGTCGACATCTGTGGTGATGTAGTCGGCACGCGCCTTAAGCTCCTCGCAGGCGTTGCCCATAGCGACCTTATACCACTCGTCGACAAACATCGAGAGGTCGTTGATGCCGTCGCCAAAGACTATGGCATCCTTAGCCTCTGCACCCCAGTGTTCCAAGATTTTGCGGACACCATAGGCCTTATCTGCTGGCTCAACGAAGATATACTCATCCATCCAGCGGCACCACGCGAGCTCGTTGAGCATTGAGAGCTTATGCTCCTCAGATTCCAAGCACGCAACATAGACCTTATATATCTTATCGTAGTCGCGTGGATCAAGGCCCTCAATAATCTCCGTTGCCATATATATATCGTGCGTGAACTCCTCAAATCTCTTGTCGGGAGCTTGGCGCACAACGGAGTTCTTGACCTGCAATGCCCACGGTATATCGTGCTTGTTGCACTCCTCAACAAGTCGTACAACAAGCTCCTTAGGAAGTGAGTCGATGCCCTTAAGTTCGCCATCAATGGTGATGCCATAACCGCCGTCGCTCACCATATTCTCAAAGCCAAGCTCTTCGAGGTAGCCGCGTGCCATAGCTTCGGAGCGACCAGTCGCGATAGCAAGCTTGTGTCCTGCAGCTCGCAACCGGGTAAGTGCCTCCTTTGTAGAGTCGGGGATATATGCACCACCATAGCCTCCCGCCTTCAGCGTGCCGTCAATATCGAAGAATATATAGCGTTGTCTCATTATTATAATAAAGAAAAAGAGGTGCAACGCCGAATGTCGATGTCGCACCTCTTGAAACTCTATCTATTAGTACTACAAAGACTTAAGATACTCCGAAACATTCTTCTCGATGCGGGCCTCGATATCATCAGCCTCGGCACGAACGAACTTCTCGCCAGTAACAGCCTCGTAGAGCTCGATATAGCGCTCGGTGATGCCTGCAACAACCTCTGGAGTCATATCTGGGACCTGCTGACCCTCCTGGCCCTGGAAGCCATTCTCCATCAACCACTCGCGTACGAACTCCTTAGAGAGCTGCTTCTGCTTCTCGCCCTTAGCCAAACGCTCCTCGTAGCCCTCCTTGTAGAAGTAGCGCGATGAGTCTGGAGTGTGAATCTCATCCATAAGGTAGATAACACCATTCTTCTTACCGAACTCATACTTTGTATCTACAAGGATAAGTCCCATCTTCTCGGCAATCTCGGTACCGCGCTGGAAGATAGCGCGTGTGTATGCCTC
>JAZOSJ010000107.1:0-4152 GCA_045657045.1 Alistipes sp. | reverse complement strand
GTTGTTTCATACATTCTTCCTAAGACCGCTTGGCCTCCGACTTCGTTGGGTGAGAGAGAAGGTTGAGCCAGAGGATGCCGAGTGGTATCAGACTATCTATGCCGATAAGGAGGGTGCTGTGGCAGCACCAACCGCAGGTTTGCACTTCTCGAAGCACCTTATGAAGCGTATGGAGATTAAGGGCATCGACCGTGCCTTCCTAACCTTGCACGTGGGCTTGGGCAACTTCCGCACTGTGGATGTTGAGGATCTCTCGAAGCATAAGATGGACTCGGAGCAGTTCTTCATCACCGACGAGTGCGCATCGCTTATCAACACCGCGCGTAATGACGGACATAAGGTTGTGGCTATCGGTACTACCGTTATGCGCGCAATGGAGACCGCAGTATCTGTGGGTGGTATGATAAAGCCTATGGAGGGGTGGACTAACAAGTTCATCTTCCCACCATATACGTTCAGTGCTGTCGATGCCTTTGTATCGAACTTCCACTTGCCATACTCTACACAGCTGATGATGGTTGCAGCCTTTGGTGGCTACGACTTTGTGATGGAGGCGTACGATTTAGCTGTTAAGGAGGGATATAGATTTGGTACATACGGTGATGCGATGTTAATCTTGTAATCTAAACGACTATGAATACCAATAAGATATTATACGTCTGCCAGGAGATTTCTCCATATCTTCCTGAGACCCCTTTTGGAAAGCTAAGCCTTGATATGGCTCGCCAGATGCAGGAGCGTGGTGTTGAGGTGCGCACCTTTATGCCTCGCTACGGCTGTATCAACGAGCGCAGAAACCAGCTCCACGAGGTTATCCGCCTCTCGGGTATGAATATCATCATCAACGATAACGACCACCAGCTAATCATCAAGGTGGCGACTATACCTGCTGCGCGTATGCAGATATACTTTATCGACAATGATGACTACTTCGCACGCCGTGCGATATTGCGTGACGAGGAGGGCAAACTTTTTGAAGATAACGACGACAGAGCTATCTTCTTTGCCCGCGGTATGCTGGAGACTGTTAAGAAGTTGCGTTGGTCGCCTACCATCGTACACTGTCACGGCTGGTTCTCGGCTATTGCGCCTATGTATTTGAGGAAGGTCTTCTACGACGACCCACTCTTCCGTGATGTGAAGATTGTTTTGTCTCTCTCGGATGATAAGTTCGAGGGTGAGCTATGTGCAGATTTCAAGCATAAGCTCGAGGGCGAGGGTATTATGGATAGCAATATGAAGATTTTGGAGAACCCATCATACGAAAATCTCTATCGCTTCGTTATTGATTATGCCGACGGTATCGTCGTGACCTCTCCAAATGCCGATGCTGCGGTGTTGGAGTACGCTAAGAGCCGCGGTAAGAAGATTTTGGAGTATCAGGAGTGTGAGGAGAAGGAGTTCTTCGATAACTATAAAAAATTCTATGAGGAGTTGTAAGAGTCTCTTTAACATAGCGTGGCTACTCGGTGCAATCATTGCGTTTGTGTCGTGTACTACGGATGTGGACTACACTCTGGGCGAGGAGTTTGTACCTTCGAACCAGAATATGGAGCTTAGGCGCAGAGTCTACGCCTTGGGTGAGTGTGTCGAGAGGGGAAATAGCGTGGCGTGTCCGTTGGCTACAACACACCTCTATCGTAGCGACTCGTTGCAATCTTCGAATATCGGGGTAGGCTACTTTGGTCGTGAGACAAATACCACCTTCGGTACTCGTAAGGCGGGCTTTATGTCGCAGATGGTCTTCAGCCTCTCGTTGCCTGAGGAGCGTGGCTGGGGTTACCGTCCTATCTTCGACTCTATGGTGTTGTCGTTGTGTATCACCGACTTCCATGGCGATACTACTAAGAAGCACCGCTTCAACGTCTACGAGATTACCTCGAACGAATACCTCAAATTGTCGGAGGATACAACCCTCTATGTCAACTTCGACCCTGCGCCTTATGTTGCTTCGGAGCCGATATTTACCTTCGAGTTCCCAAATCAGGAGCGCGGAGCATACGTTGGCGATATGGATGATCCTCAGAACGCCACCGTTCTATTGGAGCCTACGGATATTGCCGAGGAGTATGTCAAGCGATTGATGCTCACTACCGACCTCGATGACAAGAATGGCTATGCTACCGATACTGATAGTATCTATGTGAATGGCAACGAGTTGGTGTTTTTGGATAAGGTGCGAGGCATCTACATCGCTCCTGCCGAGGAGACTAAGGATGTGATGTTCGCCACAAATCTCTCGAATACGGCGATGATGCTCTTTGCGCGTGGTCGCTATGAGGAGGACCCTACCATCATCCGAGATACTACATATATGATTTATAATATGTATTTGAATCCTTCGGATTACACCGACCTTGCTGCGGGTAATGTCTCGGTTAATAGCATCGAGCACGACTACGCAGACTCTGAGGTAGGTCTCGCTGAGGAGACTGAGGTTTGTGATGTATGTTATGTCGAGGGTATGGGTGGTGTTGTAACGGAGCTACGCTTCACCGACGAGTTTATACAGTCGCTTGCCGATATTGTTACGGAGGCAGGTGACGATGCTACTGTGTCGGTAAATCAGGCGATGTTCTCTATCTACCTCAAGGGTTCGAAGTACGACTATAATGATAAGGATCTACCAACGACATTGACGCCTCTTATGAACGACGCGATGTTGCGTATGGGTATGTATGTCGACTACAACAAACACATCGCTATTGCCGATTACAACTACTCGGCAGAAAGCAATGTGACACTAAGCTACGACGGCTACCTAAATAGGTCGCTTGGATGCTACCAGATGGATATTTCCACTGCCATTCAGTCATTGATGCTTGCCGCCGCGGCGAATGTAGGCGAGGATGGTAAGGTCGACTTCGCGAAGTTCGCTATTGGCGAGAGCAGCGCAGATAGTGGTGACTATGTAAATCTTCGCCGCATCTACATCGCTCCCGATGCTACATCGCTCTATGGTATGAATCGCCAGGCGTTGTATGGTATGGGTGGTGTGGCTCCTGTGAAGTTGGAGCTTACCTATACAATCGTAAATTAATGGATGTGTAACACTCTAAATCAGCGTGATACAAGAGTGTGTTAAGAAATAATTGTGTGATGCAAGAGAATTTGGTTATTGTAGAGTCCCCTGCAAAGGCTAAGACCATCGAGAGATTCCTGGGTAAGGATTTTATGGTTAAGTCGAGTTTCGGACATATCCGCGACTTGGCAAAGAAGGGGCTCGGTGTAGATATAGATAATGAGTTTGAACCTATATACGAGATTCCAGACGACAAGCGCAAGGTTGTAGAGGAGCTTGCGCGCCTTTCACGCTCGGCAAAGACCGTGTGGTTGGCATCCGATGAGGATCGCGAGGGAGAGGCTATCGCTTGGCACTTGGCTAAGGTCCTTGATTTGCCTATCCAGCACACTAAGCGTATCGTATTCCACGAGATTACGCAGCGTGCTATCTTGGAGGCTATCGAGAGCCCTCGCACCATCGACCTTAACTTGGTTAATGCTCAGCAGGCACGCCGTGTCTTGGATCGTTTGGTAGGTTTCGAGCTATCGCCTATTTTGTGGAAGAAGGTGCGCCCAGCACTCTCGGCAGGTCGTGTACAGAGTGTTGCTGTACGCCTTATCGTGGAGCGTGAGCGCGAGATTATCAACCATAACTCTGTGGCTCAGTTCCGTGTTGTTGGTCAGTTCCACCTTGCGGGCGATGCTACAAAGACGTTGTTCAAGGCTACGCTCTCGCAGGGCTTTGCTACACGTGCCGAGGCGGAGCAGTTCCTACATAGCTGTATCGGCGAGCAGTTCTCAGTCTCTAAGGCTGAGGAGAAGCCTGTGCAGCGCTATGCAGCACCTCCATTTACCACCTCTACACTCCAGCAGGAGGCTAGCCGTAAGCTCGGTATGAGCGTGTCGCAGACTATGTCCGTAGCGCAGAAGCTCTACGAGCAGGGTCTTATCACCTACATGCGTACCGACTCTGTGAACCTCTCACAGATGGCCATTACGCAGTGTAAGAATGAGATTACCCGACTCTTCGGTGCCAAGTACTCATATCCCCACAACTTTAAGACCAAGGCGAAGGGTGCTCAGGAGGCTCACGAGGCTATTCGTCCTTCGTATATTGAGCGTCACGAGATTGAGGGAACAGCGGCTGAG
>JAZOSJ010000106.1:0-9703 GCA_045657045.1 Alistipes sp. | reverse complement strand
CCACGTGATGTAAGCACACATGGAGCAGTAGGACCTGCAACCATAGCTGCCAACTCAGCGCCACCAAACTTAGAGCAAGCCTTGAAGAATACGTTACCTGACTCAAGGTTAGGGAACAACAAGCAGTCTGCATCACCTGCAACAGGACCTGTAAGTTTCTTAATCTTAACGCTCTCCTCGTCGATAGCAACATCGAGTGCCAAAGGACCCTGGAAGAGACCCTTACCCAACTCGCCTGCCTGACCAAGGTCTGAGAGCTCCTTAGCCTCAACAGAGCTTACAACCTTTGGAAGAAGCTGCTCTGATGGTGCGATAAGCGCAACCTTAGGCTCCTCGATACCGAGGTTGTTAGCAGTTGTAAGAAGGTACTTAGCAATCTGCTTCTTCTGCTCCAATGATGGGCATGGAAGAACAGCTACGTCACTAACTACAAGAAGCTTGTGGTATGCTGGAACCTCCAATACGGTAACGTGGCTAAGAACAGTACCCTGTGGCAACAAACCCCACTCCTTATTCAAGATACCACGCATATACTTATCAGTAGGTACTACACCCTTCATCAAAACGTCATACTCGCCATTGTGAACAGCCTTAACAGCAATCTCAACAGCCTTTACATCCTCAGTCTCTGGGATGATAGTATACTGGCTCATATCTACACCCTCAGCCTCGCAAGACTTCTTAATCTCCTCTGGATCACCAACCAAGGTTACATCAGCCAAACCAGCCTTGATAGCCATATCAGTTGCACCGATAGAGTGTGTGTCCTGACCGTAAGCCACAATCATCTTCTTCTTACCACGTGCCACCGCAGCAGCAACGAGCTCATCCAAATGCTTAATCATAGTTTTTTTAGGTTTTTTATTGTTAGTTGATATTATCTATATATAAAGCTATAAAAGTCGTATAGTGAGGCTAATTTGAAGCTCCTCGAAGATTACCAAACCGCAGTTTACTCGGCGTAAATGAGGATTTGGGAATCGAGAGAGATGCCAAAGTAGCCCACCAGATGGCTTTTATTTTACAAGGCGGAAGGTATCCTTTGCAATCACCAGCTCCTCGTCGGTGCAGATAACCGCAGCCTTAACACGTGAGCCCTCGGCTGAAATCTCATAATCTGTACCACGCTTACCACGGTTGCGAGTAGCATCAAATTCGATACCCATAAACTCCATACCCTGCAAAGCGTACTCACGAACCTCTGGCGAGTTCTCACCAACACCACCGGTGAAGATTACAAGGTCTACACCACCCATCTCAGCAGCATACTCACCGATAAACTTCTTAATGCGGTTAGCATACATATCGCGTGCGATGATAGCGCGCTCGTTACCCTCGTCGTAAGCAGCGTCAATATCACGCATATCGCTTGAGATGCCTGTAAGACCCTGAACACCAGACTTCTTATTGAGCATATTGTCAAGCTCAGCGTATGTCATACCCTCCTTGCTTGCGATATATGTTGCAGCGCTCACGTCCATAGAACCAGAGCGTGTACCCATCACAAGACCATCAAGTGGTGAGAAGCCCATAGATGTATCGAACGACTTACCATTCTTAACAGCAGTAACAGAGGCACCGTTACCGATGTGGCAAGTAACAATCTTAGAGTTCTCGAAATCGAGACCAAACATCTCAGCACCCACGCGAGCAACGAACTTGTGGCTTGTACCGTGGAAACCATACTTTCTAACGCGATACTTCTCATAATACTCGTATGGAATAGCGTATAGATAGTTGATTGCAGGGATAGTGTGGTGGAACGATGTATCAAACACCGCTACCTGCTTGATACCTGGCAACACCTTCTCCATTGAGAGGATACCTTCAAGGTTTGCAGGGTTGTGAAGAGGAGCGATAGAGTACAACGACTCAATCTTAGCCTTAACCTCATCATCAACCAAGCAGCTATCTGTAAAGAACTCACCACCGTGTGCTACGCGGTGACCTGCCGCCTTAAGCTCGTCAAGAGATGAGATAACACCGTGCTCAGGGTGTGTCAACGCATCGAGAACAAGGCGAATACCTGTTGTGTGATCTGGAATAGGACACTTAACCTCGTACTTATCCTTACCCTGAGGCTTGTGTGTAAGGTCACCCTCAGCAAGACCAATACGCTCTACAAGACCCTTGGCCAAGAGCGTCTGGGCATTCTCCACAACGTCAAGTACCTGATACTTGATTGAAGAGCTACCGCAATTGAGAACTAAAATTACCATTGCAATTATTATTTAATTTGTTTCAAAGTTTCTATGATGGTTTAGGTTTACACCTAATAGCACACAAAGGTAGTAATTTTAAGTTAACTTTCCAACCAATTTCAAACTTTTTTTCCACTTCTTAAAATAACGCCCCAAATAACGATATTTTTCTCTTCTTATGGGCGAGTTAACTATCCTCTTTACAACACACCATATCATCCAATATTCAACCATTATTCGCATATTAAAACCCACAAAAAAGATACTCAAAAAGAATAAATCTATGAGAAGAGTTTGAAAGTCGGGAATAAATACTTATATTTGCACGAATTACGCGAGAGCGCATATTAGCGCGCAAGTGCGTAAGGGACTAAAAAACATACTACGATGACTACTGAAAAGAACAATCTTGCTCCTCAATCGGAGCCTGTCGGCAACACTGCCGAAGATGCGCAGAAGAGTACAACAATTGAAGCAATCGAGGAGCAGACACTCGACAACGAGGCTACAACAAATGCTATGACCGAGGAGTTTGCAGATGAGGAGGCAGCACTTGCAGCCAAAGAGGCGGGCTTGGAGCTTGGCGAGGAGACAGAGGAGGAGGCTGAGGCGGCTTCACACAACGACACCCTTGCGCACCTTGACCAGACAGAGCTTGTGGAGCTACTCTCTGCCAAGCTCGAGAGCGAGCCTGTGCAGACGCTTCGCCCCGTAGTGGAGGCTATCAAGATTGCATTCTACAAACAGCACCGCGCAAAGGTTGAGGCTGAGCGCAAGGCATTCGTTGAGCAGGGCGGAGGCGAGGAGGAGTTCACCCCAGCCATAGACAACGACGAGGTACGCTTCAAGGAGTTATTCGCAGTATACCGCAGCAAGCGCGACAGCCATATCGCTGAGCTTGAGGCGAGCAAGGAGGAGAACCTCAAACTAAAACTTCATATTATCGAGGAGCTCAAAGAGTTGATTAACTCAGACGAGAATACAGGCTCTACGTTTGCGCGTTTCCGCGAGTTACAGAGTAAGTGGAAGGAGATTGGTCTTGTGCCACAGCATAGCGTGAAGGATTTGTGGGAGACATACAACCTCCACGTCGAGAACTTCTACAACTACATCAAGATTAACCGCGAGCTTCGTGACCTCGACCTAAGAAAGAACTACGAGGCTAAGCTATCGTTGTGCGAGCAGGCAGAGGAGCTAACCCTCGAAACACAGATTGTGGAGGCATTCCGCAAGCTCCAAAAGCTACACGACGAATGGCGCGAGACAGGTCCTGTGGCAATGGAGTACAAGGAGGCGCTATGGGAGCGTTTCAAGGAGGCTTCGAGCCGCATCAACAAGCGCCATCAGGAGCACTTCGAGAACATCAAGAGCGAGCAGACAAAGAACCTTGCCCTCAAAACCGAGCTTTGTGAAAAGACCGAGGCACTGGCTACACGCGCTATGCTTTCGCGCAAGGATTGGAACAAGGCGAGCGAGGAGTTGCTCGAGATACAGAAGATATGGAAGACCATTGGCTATGCTCCTAAGAAGGAGAATACCCGCATCTACGAGCGTTTCCGTGCAGCGTGTGACAAGTTCTTCGAGCATAAGAGAGATTTCTACGCTGGCGTAAAGAGCGAGATGGAGCACAACCTTGCTGTTAAGTTGGAGCTTTGTGCCGAGGCTGAGGCATTGTCTACATCGGAGGATTGGAAGCACGCTACCGACGAGCTTATCGCCTTGCAGGCACGCTGGAAGCAGACAGGTTCTGTGTCACGTCGCCACTCGGACGTTATTTGGAAGCGTTTCCGTTCGGCGTGTGACAAGTTCTTCGAGCGCAAGGCTGAGCACTTCTCGTCGGTAGACTCTGTACACGAGGAGAACCTCAAACTTAAACTCGCCCTAATCGAGGAGATGAAGGGTGTAAACATCAAGGAGGGTGGTTTCGAGGCTATCAAGGAGTATCAGCGCCGCTGGAGCCAGATTGGCTTTGTACCTATCAAGCATAAGGATGCCGTACAGAAGGAGTACAAGGCTATCGTAGATGCTATGTTCGCTACCCTACGCTCTTCGGAGCGCGACCGCTCGATGAACCGCTTCAAGGAGCGCGTGCAGAATATGAAGGGTGGCAACCAGCTACGCTCTGAGCGCGAGAAGCTATACAACAAACTACGCCAGATGGAGCAGGATATTGCCCTCTTGGAGAACAACATTGGTTTCTTCTCGAAGTCGAAGAATGCCGAGAGTCTTATTGCCGATGTGCGCGAGAAGATTGCACGTGCAAAGAGCGATATGGCAAGCATTATCGAGAAGATTCGCGTTATCGACGAGCAAACCTCAATTAGTAATTAGTAATTAGTAATTAGTAATAATTACGGCATAGCCTTATGGGGTGTTGACTTTGTCAATTTGAAAATAAACAAAACAAGATACAGTTATGAAACTATCTAAACCAAAGTACATATTCGTTACCGGTGGTGTGGCATCATCACTCGGCAAGGGTATTATCTCAGCATCTATCGCGCGTCTGCTGCAAGCTCGCGGTTACTCTGTGACGATTCAGAAGCTCGACCCATATATCAATGTCGACCCAGGTACGCTAAATCCTTACGAGCACGGCGAGTGTTACGTAACAGAGGATGGTACAGAGACCGACCTTGACCTTGGTCACTACGAGCGTTTCACCTCGATTCAGACTACCAAGAACAACAATGTCACAACGGGAAAGATTTATCAGTGCGTTATCGACAAGGAGCGCAGTGGCGAGTTCCTCGGCAAGACCGTGCAGGTTATCCCTCACATCACCGACGAGATTAAGCGCCGTGTGCAGTTGCTTGGTGCTACCAAGAAGTACGATGTTATCATCACCGAGATTGGTGGTACGGTAGGCGATATCGAGTCATTGCCATTTATCGAGTCTGTACGTCAGCTACGCTATCAGCTTGGCTACCAGAACACCGTGCTTGTACACCTCACCCTTATCCCATATATGGCGGCTTCGGGAGAGCTTAAGACTAAGCCTACGCAGCACTCGGTTAAGGAGTTGCTATCATACGGTTTGCAGCCAGATGTATTGGTACTACGCTCAGAGCACGTACTTGGCGAGGATGTGCGCCGCAAGGTAGCCCTTTTCTGCAATGTAGCCCCTGAGGCTGTTGTGGAGTCTATCGACGTACCTACAATCTACGAGGTACCTCTACGTATGCACGCCCAGAATCTCGATGGCGTACTTCTTGAGAAGCTTGGCTTGGAGGCTACACAGGCTCCTGACCTTGCTCAGTGGGAGGCATTTGTGGAGCGCGTGAAGAACCCTAAGAGCGTTGTAGACATCGCCCTTGTAGGTAAGTACACCGAGCTTCCTGATGCATACAAATCTATCAGCGAGTCCTTTATCCACGCAGGTGCTGTGAACGAGGTTAAGGTTAAGCTACACTACGTTAACTCGGAGCTCCTCACAAACGAGAATGTAGAGGAGCAGTTGGGTGCTATGTCGGCTATTATGGTTGCCCCAGGCTTCGGTAACCGCGGTATCGAGGGTAAGTTGGTCGCTGTGCGCTATGCTCGCGAGAAGGATATTCCATTCTTCGGCATCTGCCTCGGTATGCAGTGCGCCGTAATCGAGTTTGCACGCAACGTAATCGGCTGGAGCGATGCCAATTCGAGCGAGATGGCACAGACTAAGCACGCCGTTATCGACCTTATGGAGGAGCAGAAGAAGGTTACAGCTAAGGGCGGCACAATGCGTCTTGGTGGCTACCCTTGCCACTTGGCTGAGGGCTCTAACGTACGCGAGGCTTACGGTACGGAGAACATCGTGGAGCGTCACCGTCACCGCTACGAGTTCAATAGCACATATCTTGCCGACTTCGAGCAGGCGGGTATGAAGGCTGTGGGTCTAAACCCTGACACAGGTCTTGTGGAGGTTGTGGAGATTCCAGAGCACCGCTGGTTTGTGGGTACGCAGTACCATCCAGAGTACCACTCTACCGCAGCAAACCCTCACCCACTCTTCGTGCGCTTCGTGCAGGAGGCTTTGAAGTATCGTGATGAGAACACAGCGAATTAGCAATTAGTAATTAGCAATTAGTAATTAGCAATTAGTAATTAGTAATTAGTAATTAGTAATAATTTTGGCATAGAGACATTAGGACAAAGAGACATAACGATTTCGATTATAACCTATTTGGTCTGTGTCGTCGTTTTGTCTTTTTGTCTGCTTGTCCTTCTGTCTTTAATCAACTTGACAAACATTTAATAAAACGAAATGGATAAAAACACGATTATTGGTATTGTGCTGATGGTTGCCCTCTTTGTGGGATTCTCGTTCTACCAGAGCCACGAGATGGAGGAGCAGCAGCAGATTGTAAGAGAGAAGGCTAAGACCGAGCAGGCTGAGCGTGCGATGCGTGTAGCCGAGGCTGAGGCTGAGCGTATGCTTGAGGAGGCGATGACCGACAAGGAGCGTTTTACGCGCGACTCTATCGCTGAGGTGGAGCGCACAAATGTGGAGGTAGCACGTCACGGTGCTACGCTATATGCAGCACGCACAGGCGTGGTTAAGCAGGAGGTCGTAGCCAACGACTACTTCACCGTAACCTTCGATAACCGAGGCGGTAAGATTGTAGACGTAACACTTAACGACTATACCCGCTATGCGGAGGGTGAGCGCTCGGAGCTTGTAAAGCTTATGACCCCAGAGTCTATGCGTATGGGTATCAACCTACGCCGTGGCAATGGCATCCTTAACACCAACAACTACTTCTTCACCCCACAGGTTGTGGAGACCGAGGACCACACCACCGTAACGATGACCCTCGCCGTTGACACCGATGCCTGGGTAGAGTATATATATACGGTATACCGCACGGGCGACAAGAGCCGTGACTACCTTATCGACTTTACGCTCAAGCAGCACAATATCGACCCAATGCTTAGCAACCGCGACGAGATTCTCCTTACTTGGCACAACAAGTCGAACAAGAACGAGCGCAGCTTCAAGAATGAGTCTATGGCAACGACCATCGAGTACTTCGTGGATGGAGATGTAGAGCAGTTGGATGCCGATGGCGAACCAGAAGAGGAGGAGGGCGTAGAGTGGGTTGCCTTCAAGCAGCAGTACTTCTCCTCAGCCCTTATCTCGGAGCACCCTATGGAGGCTACGATGAGCTTCAAGAGCGCTAAGAACGAGCGTGCAGGCTACCTCAAAGAGTTCGATGCCGAGATTAGCATCCCTCACGTTGCAGGTCGTGAGCTCTACAACCTCGCCTTCTACTACGGTCCTAACGACTACAAGGTGATGAAGAATGTGGAGTTTATGGGTCGTGACTGCGAGCTTGAGAAGGTTATCCCTATGGGTGGTACGCTTATCGGCTGGTGGAACAAGGTGGTTACAATACCTGTATTCCACTGGTTGCGCGACCTCGGTCTTGGCTTCGGTCTTATCATCTTGATATTGACCATCCTTGTAAAGGGTGTTATCCTACCTCTTACCTACAAAAGCTATATGTCTACGGCTAAGATGCGCGCTATACGTCCTGAGTTGGAGGCTATAAATGCGAAGTATCCTAAGCAGGAGGATGCCATGAAGAAGCAGCAGGCAACAATGGAGCTATACCAGAAGGTGGGCATCAGCCCTATGGGAGGCTGTCTTCCACTTCTTATCCAGATGCCTATTTTGTGGGCTATGTTCCGCTTTATCCCTGCAAGTATCGAGCTTCGTGGCGAGGGCTTCCTCTGGGCTGACGACCTCTCTACGTACGATAGCGTCGTTGAGTTGCCATTCAACATTCCATTCTATGGCGACCACATCAGCCTCTTTGCCTTGCTTATGACGTTGGCATTGTTCGGCTACTCATTCATCAGCTACCAGCAGCAGTCTGCAACCACCGCAGGTCAGCCAGGCGCAGGTATGATGAAGTTTATGATGGTCTACTTTATGCCACTTATGATGCTCTGCGTTATGAACGAGTTCTCGGCAGGTTTGTGCTACTACTACTTCCTATCACAGATATTTACAATGATTATCATGTGGGTTATCCGCCGCACAACCAACGACGAGGAGGTACGCGCAAAGCTTATGGCAAAGAAGCCAAAGAAGAAGTCGAAGTTCCAGGAGCGCTACGAGGAGGCTCTTCGTCAGCAGCAGGACCAGATGACCATCAACCGCGAACAGCGCCGCCATCAGGGCAGATAATTAAGAAAGAGGTTTTCCCGAAAAGGGAAACCTCTTTTTTTAATGAGTAATGAGTAATTAGTAATGAGTAATGGTTAAAAGGCTGCGCCTTTTTTGGGAGTGGGTTAAGATGGGTTCCGATGAGTTCCGATGGGTTCCGATGAGTTAATATGAGGAGAAAATTCACATAGTAACCCATAGTAAACTATAATAACCCATAGTAACCTATCAGCTTTAGCTGTTCGCTCCCCGAGCGAAACTATTACTAATTACTAATTACTCACTACTCATTGAAAAAAAGGCATAGCCTTTTAACCATTACTAATTACTAATTACTCACTTCTAATTAAAAAAGGCTTCGCTTATAGCGCGTATATAAAAAATTTGTTGTATCTTTGCTCAATTGATAACCCAACATTTATCGTATGGCAATTAAAAATAATGTAATGATTGTGCGCCAGAGACTTCTTACAAAACTTGTAAGCCTCTGGAACGAGGGTCAGTTGGTTGAGAAGATTGACCGTGTACCCATCGAATTTAGTCCTCGTAACTCGCAGGTGCGTGGTCGCTGCTGCATCCACAAGGAGCGTGCTGTGTGGAAGTATAAGTCTTTGCCACTTCTTGGCTACGATATGACCGACGAGACTGACGAGCTTATGCCACTTTCGGCGTATGCTAAGATGGCCCTCGACCGCGACAAGATGAAGGAGAACATTATGTGCGTTATCGACGAGGCTTGCTCCTCTTGTGTACGCACAAACTACGATATCACAAACCTCTGCCGTGGCTGTGTGGCACGTGCTTGTGAGCACGCCTGCCCTAAGGATGCTATCGAGTTCGACCCAGACACATCGCAGGGTAAGATTAACCACAAGGTATGTATCAGCTGCGGTAAGTGCTATGCTGCTTGTCCATACCATGCTATCGTTTACATCCCTGTACCTTGTGAGGAGGCGTGTCCTGTGGGCGCTATCTCTAAGGACGAGTATGGCGTTGAGCATATCGACGAGTCGAAGTGTATCTACTGCGGTAAGTGTATGAACGCTTGTCCTTTCGGTGCTATCTTCGAGATTTCGCAGGTATTCGATATTTTGCAGGCTATCCGTCGTGGTGAGGAGGTTATAGCTATGGTTGCTCCATCTATCCTCTCTCAGTACAACCTACCTACCGAGCAGGTATATGGCGCTATCAAGGCTATCGGCTTCAAGGATGTTATCGAGGTGGCACGTGGTGCTGAGATTACTACCGAGAAGGAGACTCACGAGTTTGCTGAGAAGATGGAGGAGGGCCAGCCATTCATGACTACTTCATGCTGTCCTAAGTCGGATCTAGCCATGTCGTTCTGTGAGCC
>JAZOSJ010000105.1:0-4743 GCA_045657045.1 Alistipes sp. | reverse complement strand
GATAAGATTTGGCAGGCAGGAGCTATCCTTCTTCCAGTACAGAGCGTTGGCGTTATGGGCGATGAGCGCACCTATGAGCGCTGCGTAGCATTGCGTGCGGTACAGTCTACCGACGGTATGACCGCCGACTGGGTACATATCCCATATGAGATCCTCGCTCGCCTATCAAACGAGATTATAAATAAGGTTCGCGGCGTAAACCGCGTAGTCTACGATATTTCGTCGAAGCCACCAGCAACGATTGAGTGGGAGTAAGAATTTCTTGTGATAGTGTCGCGTTAGCGGCACATCCCTAAAAGTAAACCATCCAGGGCTGTATGTCTAATACTATCCCTTGGATGGTTTCTTTTGTGATATACCACTACCACAACACTCTGACAAGAAATTGGGCACCACACTCCCATCCGCATTATTTTTGCCGAGCGTTGTATCTACAGCCTTCTCCTCGCAAATATTTCTTGTGATAGGGGGTCATTCTCGACCTCTCAATTATTAGCCCGAATGGGAAATACGCTTAGTATGTCCCATCCGGGCTAATTTCATATCGAGGCCAAGCCTAACCCCCTCTGACAAGAAATTGGGTTGCAACAAAAAAGCCGTTCAGAGCAATCTGAACGCCATTTTTTGTAATTAGTAGTGAGTAATTAGTAGTGGTTTCGCTCGGGGAGCGAACAGCTAAAGCTGATGGGTTACTATGAGTTACAATAGGTTACTATGAGTTACTATGAGCAGAGCGATATCATCAATAAAAACATCTTAACTCATCGGAACCCATCGGAACCCATCGGAACCCATAACACGCACCTTACCAAGCACCACGACCCAATTTCTTGCGAGAAGGCTGCGCCAACTTTACCAAGCGTGAGACCAAATTTCTTGTCAGAAGGAGTCAGATTTGGCTCTGACACGAAAAATGGCGGATGGGACATACTAAGCGTATTTCCCATTCGCCAGTTTGACTGAAGAGTCGAAGATGACCCCTTATCACAAGAAATTCACAAGAAATTCACAAGGAATTACCAGAAGTTGGTATTTGTCTCCGCACTCTTCTCTATCGAATCTGGGAGGTTAGGGAAGAAATCGAAGCCTGTCCACTCCTCGACTTGGTCTACGGATACGGTGTAATTTGAGTATGTAGAGCCAGAGTATGCCTTATTCTCAAACCAGAAGCCCACTGTCTGCGCAGCAGTTACATTGCCGCTGCTATCGGTAGTTGCTGAAAGCACCACCTTGTAGAAGTAGTTTGGTATAGGCACCTGCTTGGTGTCGTCCTTAGCTGTGGTGTACTCAACTGTTTTAGTCTCGCCCACTTTGTTAAATGCCACACCCGTAACGATATAGAGCTTCTTGCTCTGAGCCTTACTCTGTATTACTGCCTCAAGTGCTTGCCATATACCGCTATTGAAGTTGGTGTGCACCTGAGGTACGGAGTTGGTGACATAGAATGTCTGCTCCTGCATCTCCTTGATACCATTGCGCGAGGCGTTAGGTATAAGGTGACCACGCACATGTACATCGCTATCGGTGTAACTATGACTTAGCAAGTTAACCTGATATTTGACATCTATTTGTGGGTTGTAGCTCCAATTATCTGGACGGCTATACGACCCCATATGCTTCGACTCCAATGGATATGCCACCCAAAGCGAGGTGTAGGTATCAGTATCGTAGTAGTGTGTGTAGTTACGCTCACCACTTGCCGACACCTTATACTCCTTAGCATTTGGATAGCGATTATCGGTACTAAATATACCAGGCAACTCGAGCCACTCCCCTGATGCTATTCCCGGGGTAGGGTCTGTGGCGGGAGGCGTTACCTCGCCTCCCGTTCCACCACCCGAAGATCACTGTAGTGTCGCAACAATCTTCTTGACACGAGTTTGAGCTGTTGGTGTCGCTGTAATAGTATCTGCAGAACTTGTCCAAGTTACAATACTACCTGATGCAGATGCTGAAGAACCCAATGCATTTTTCAATGCTGTCGCATAAGAACTACTTGTACAAGTAAATACAACCGTCTTAAACTTCTTGCCATTATGAGCAGTTAGGGTTATTGTACTATTTGCATAAATGCGGTAGTGATCAGAATCCGAAGTTCGAATTGCAGTACTACTTGATCCCTGAGCATTTGAGAATGTAAAGTTAGTACCAGTCCAAGTAATTACCTTGTTAGCCAACACTCCCTGGTTAGCATAAACATTCATTTCCTCGTCTACCTCCTCACTTCCTTCTGCTGGTTTTGCCAATTGCTTAACCTTAACCTCCTTGCTTACAGAGCTATAAGCAATAGTTAAGGTAGCCTCGCGATCTGTTCCAGTATTTTCTGTTGTAGTAACAGTAATAGTGTTGCCACTTACTGAAGTTGAGAGCCAATCGACATTTTCTGTTGCTGTTATGCTTGCGCCACTAACCTCATTCTCAATTGAGCAAGTTATAGTCTTGCTATCTGCAGCATACTCAAAAGTAAGAGTTTCTGGGTTGATAGTCAATACTGGAGGTAATACATAGTCGTGACCTGCTACAATCTCCAAGTTGTCGATGTAACCACGCTTACCAGTGACATCAAACTTGATTGTGCTTGCAGCTGTTGCAGCATCAAACTCAAACAGATACTTCTTGTATGTGCCCACAGGAAGGTTCTCTGATTTCTTTGTAACACCATTAACAGTTACAGTAAGCTGAGCTGTATCAGAGCTATAAGCCATAGCATCAACAACTACGGTAAATGGCTGAGAGAGGTTGAATGGCTGAGTAGTAAGGCTACCACAAGCATCGCTCTTACCAAACTTCAACTCACCAACACTACCGTAAACAGTTGAGGCAGATGAATAGTTACTTGAAAGGTCGCTAAGTTCAAGTACACCATTGTTCTCATCCTTCTTCACCCAAGAGAAGTCATCAGAGAATGGCAATGCAAGACCCTCCTCTACGAACTCTGCGTCGTAGTTAACCTTAATATTGCGAATCTTACCAGCGTTGAATGCCGTCTCATTAGCAAGAGTAATCTCCTTTGCCAACATACCAACCTTATCACCAGAAGTTACATTAACCTCGATAGCCAACTTAGCGTTTGCGTTAGCTACGAAAGGAGCAACAGGCAAGTAGAACTTAGCACTCTCGCCAGCCTCGATAGCCTCACCGTTCTTTACGATAAGAGTAGCAGCCTTTGAAGTGTAAGAAGAACCGCTTGACTCAACCTCGATATTATCAATATCAGTGAAATCGATGTAGAATGTACCAACAAGAGCAGAAGGAGCAGTGAACTTAATGTTCGATACAGTGATAGCCTCCTCCAAAGAGTTAGTAACCTCAAACTCCAAAAGTGTAGCAACGTGTGTCATTGCCAACTCTGGAGACTCATTTTCAGGTACTGCGTATGCCTTACCAACAAGTGGGTAGTTCTTACCTGCAACGTGAGCCATTGAGTTGTTACCAGTCTGTGTCTGTGTTGCACTTGCAGAGCAACCGATAGTCATATAACCTGAGCCAGTGTTTGCTGGACCTGGAACATATGAAGAATATGGGTACATTGCATACCAATCGTACTTCATCTCTGGATCCAAAGTACCATTTACACTACCCAAGAACTGAGCTGTCTCTACATCCTCAAGCTTAAACTGACCGTCCTGAGTGTAAGTTGTGCCATCAGTTACAGCATGGAATACGCTCAAATCGTCGCCTGCTTCCCATACTGTGTTCAAGCCATCATTTGCTGTACGTGTAACAGATGCATAAAGAGCGAAATCACCCTTCTTATCTACTACGGTAGCAACCTCCTCGTTCTTTGTACAATTTGTAAGGTTCAATGTCATTAGAATCAAACCCAACGAAAGAATAAACTTTTTCATTTTCATAAATCTTTTTAAGGTTTGACATTAGAACTCAAGAGAGTCGTCCTCACTCTCCCAAGGGTTAATTGTTACGCCTGGCAAGCTTGCCTCGAAGCCTCGCTCGACAACAGCCAAGACAACATCGAAATTAGGAGCTTCGTAGCCCATAACTTCTGTCATAATGTTTGTTTTCATAAAAAAAATAAATTAGTAAGTTATAAATAGTTAAAATAATTTATCCACAAAAGTTGTGAGGTATTGTCGCCAATTGCGCCAGGTGTGACCACCCTCGCTCTCGACATACTCATATTCGTAGTCGTGGCTATCGAGCAGCGCCCTGAATTTTACATTCTCATCATAGAGGAAATCATCCTTGCCGATAGCAATCCAATAGAGTGCAACACCGCGAGCAAACTGCTCGGCAAGAGCCTCCTCCAAGTTCTCGTATATTGAGACCCCCTCTTCGCCACGGTAGATAGCCGCCGAGAAGAGACCCACATAATCGAACATATCGGGGTAGCGCTTCGATATCTGCATAGCGTGGAAGCCACCCATCGAGAGACCAGCGATAGCACGGCACTCCTTAGTAGCGTATGTGCGATAGTGGGCATCGGTCCATGCCACCACATCGGCGAAGTACTCCTCGAAACTACCATCCATCGAGCCACTCATATATGGCTTATAGAAACCCTCCGAAGAGTAGCCCGGAGCAGCATCGTGGCGCATACAGCCATTAGGCATAACCACAATCATAGGCTCTGCCTTGCCCTCGGCGATAAGGTTATCCATAATCTCAGCCACACGACCCGTAGCAACCCATGCCTCCTCGTCGCCACCCATACCGTGCAACAAATACAACACAGGGTAGTTGCGATAGCCAGCCTCGTAGCCCGCAGGGGTATATATCGTCATA
>JAZOSJ010000104.1:0-36314 GCA_045657045.1 Alistipes sp. | reverse complement strand
GCAAGCGTAACGACAAAATACACTTTTTATTCACTCTCTTTCTGTTATAGGGTGTCGTGTTACTCCTTGATAAGTAGTGTTACGGCGGTGGCTGACACGCCCTCCTCTCTGCCCTCGAAGCCGAGACGTTCGGTGGTGGTAGCCTTGATGGATACACGGCTAACCTCTATGCCCATAACCTCTGATAGGCGTTCGCGCATATGGTCTATGTGTGGGCGGAGCTTAGGACGCTGCATAGCGATGGTAATATCTACGTTGCTAATCTTGTAGCCTTCGTTGGTGATACGCTCCACAACCACGCTTAGTAGCTTCGTAGAGTCGATACCCTTATACTTTGGGTCGCTATCTGGAAAGAGTTTACCTATATCGCCCAATGCCAATGCTCCCAAGAGTGCATCGCAGAGCGCGTGAATGGCTACATCGCCATCGGAATGTGCTACACAGCCCTTCGTGTGCTCTACCTCTACGCCACATAGTACCAAGCGTAGACCCTCGGCAAGGGCGTGTACATCGTAGCCTTGACCAATTCTAATATCCATATCTATCGTCGTTTTTTATTTCTAAAATCTGCAACACGGCGCAATACTGCAAGGGCGTATCTGCGCATCCATAGCGGTGTGCTGAGCCATAGACGCTCCATTCTATGCCAATGGTGTGAGATACAGCTTACCTCCTTGCCATTTTCGCGTACTACGCTCTCTAATACGGCTATTATCTCCTCTCTTTTGCATTGCTCCACCTGATATAGATTGCCGTCACCACGAAGCGATACGATACCACTGTTGATGCCTATAATACGGTGCACCACGATACGACCGTTATCGTTGCGAAACATCGCTATGCGACCAGATATATCCTCCGTGCAGTTTACTCTGCGTAGAATGATTGTGTCGCGACCAAAACCGAGCAGCGGGAGCATACTATATCCTCTGACAACGATTTTGAATTGCGCACCCTCCTCCAATAGTTCGGTTATATCGGCTGTGGCTATATCTCGGCGATTACTCATTGCGGATGATGGTGTTATAGGATAGCTCGGCCGCCTCCTTGTTTGGTAGACACTCCAAGTGGTAGCTCTTAGTGCCACGCACAATACCTCCTACCGTAGCGCATATCATATCTTGCAGTGTGTTGTCGTGAGCAAAGATTGGTGGACACGATGGTAGTAGTGCACCAATAGCCATAAGGTTTGAAAGACGTGTGATGCGGTTGTGTGGCGCTTGTGATAGGCGACATAGACCTGCCATCGGGTAGACCTCATTTTTGTAGCAAGGGGTCTTGCCACTCCACGGTGAGCCGTAAACACGTACTTCGCCATCCACTATGCGCACAATAGGAGAGTCGTCGTTAAGGAGTTTCGCTCCCTCGATATTCTCTCGCCATAGGCGTGTGTGGGTGCTCTTGCCCGTGCCCGATTCGCCGAGGAATAGAACACCGCGACCCTCGGCTACGATAACCGATGAGTGGATAGCTACGGCATTATATTTTACCATCACCGTACCAAACATTACCCAGATACCGAAACGTAAGACGGCAAGCGAGATGTTGTCCGAAGGTTTAATATCTGTTATTACCTCGTTTGTGTTGCTATCGATATAGAAGAGGGCGGGTAGCTGATTCTCGCCACGGCTAACAATAGAGTAGAGGTAACCATTATCGGTGGCGTAAAATGCACTGTCGGAGTTGCTGTCTGCAATGTAGCTCTCAGATAGTGTGCGTAGGCTACCTAAGCTGGCAACATCTATCTTGTCAACAAATCGCATTGTGCACGCTGTATCCCCCGTATGCTCGGTTGCAAAGGGCTTGAAGCCTCTAAGACCCATCTCCACAAGGTCTTTGTCGCTGCGTAGGCGTATATCTGCTATTAGGTAGTCGTACATAGTTATTTGAGTGTTATAATTCTATCACAATACTCCAACGAGCTCTCGCGGTGTGCAATGATGACTATCGTGAGCGAGCTATTTTTAAGCGATAGGTTGTGTATTGCATTGTTGATATTCTCCTCGGTCTTGTTATCGAGGGATGATGTCGCCTCGTCGAAGAACAAGATTTCGGAGTTTTTATATAGTGCGCGGGCGATGCCTATGCGCTGGCGCTGACCGCCCGATATTTTTGAGCCCTGCTCGCCAATGCGTGAGTGGATGCCATCGGGCAGTGACGATACAAACTCCGTAAGGTCGGCAAGCTCGATGACACGGTTAATACGCTCGATGTCTACCTCTTTGCTATCGTAGCCCAAGGCGATATTCTCAACAAGGGTGCTATCGGCAATAAATACCGACTGCGACACGTAGCCGATGCTATTTTGCCACTTGCGGATATTGCTCTTGTCAAGTCTCTCGCCATCGATATATATCGCACCAGAGGTTGCAGGGTATAGACCAAGAATGATATTGAATAGGGTGGTCTTACCTACACCCGAAGCGCCTGTTATGCCGAGACGCTCGCCCTTGTTTATTGTAAGCGATATATCTTTGAGCAGTGGCTTATCGCTATCCTCGAAGCAGAACTCCACGTTACGAAGCTCAATGCTATGCTCAAAATTGAAACGGTCGGTAGTCGTAGCTGTTGCAGTATGTTCCTGCTCGCTATTCGCTTCAAGGAGTGTATCTATGGTGTAACGGTTGTAGCGTATAGAGCTCCAACTTGCCATAATGGTGCGTAGGGATGGTAGCAAACGCACACCCGCAATGGCGAAGATGCCGAGAAGAATAACGAGGTTGTCACTACTGTTGTAGAGGCTTACGATGATAATAACCGTAAGACCTATAGCGAGACCTACCTCAGTAAACATCTGTGGTAGCATACCGATGGTGGCATACTCCTTACGAAGTTTTACTGCCTCGTCGATAGCCTTGCTGAAATTGCTGAGTGTGAGCGGAAAGGCATTGTTTATCTCAATATCTGCATAGCCACGGAAGGTCTCGGCAACGATACGACCTTTGGCGCGTTGTGCCGCATTCTCTCTGTCACCGATAGAGTTAAGCCTCCTGCGCATACTGAAATAGAAGAGTGCGACAATAGGCATAAATAGCCCCACGGCGATAAGTGCGATGATAGGCGAGTAGAGTAACAACGCGACAAACATCAGCAAAAGGAGCAATCCCTCGCCTATGATTGTTGCGATAGGCTTTAGGATGTTGGTGGCGAAGAGTAAGCTCACAACATTTACGTTGCGCGTAAGTATCGCGGTGTTGCTATGCTTGATATAGCCCAGGCCCTTGTGGTAGTAACCCTCATATAGACGCTCCGATAGATGCTTGTAGAGCGAATAGATGTAGTCGCGCTCAAAGCGATAGAGGTATATAACCGCTACGTTTTTAAGCACCATAATTGCGATAACACCCAGGCAGACAATAATCGAAAAGGTCTGATAGGAGTCTACGCCCAGGGCATTGTAGAGCCAACTTAGGTAACCCGTGGTGGCGATATTGCTGCTGTCGACAATAAGGATGAGTATAGGAATAAGCGTTGCCACACCCACAAAGTTAAGTATGGCGCGCAGAAAGATTGTCATCACCACACCGAGAGTGCGACGACGAAAACAGTGCGGTATTATATCCCAAAAACGACTCATCGCGACAAAGGTATCACTTTTTATTGATATATCCTATCGTTGGAGCTTCATATCTCCTGCCTTCACCCAGCCGAGGCGTACCATGATTGCGTGGAAGAGGAGACTTAGTAGTGCAGGAGCAACAAAATAGAGAATCACTATCTCGGAGATTAGCACGCTGCTATCCATCGTCGCGGACATCGAGTCCCAACAACCAATAGGACCTACCAAACCTGCTGTGCCCATACCTGCGCCTGCTGGGCTGTTGGTCATCTTAAATACCATTGTAGATACAGGACCAAGCACCGCACCTGCAAGGGTCGGAGCAAGCCAGATGATAGGTTTACGTGCGATGTTGCCTATCTGCAACATCGAGGTGCCAAGACCCTGCGAGATAAGACCGCCAACGCCATTATCCTTAAAGCTGATAACGGCAAAGCCAATCATCTGCGCACAGCATCCCGCTGTGGCAGCACCCGCTGCAAGACCGCTAAGTCCTATCGATATGCATAGTGCAGCGGAGCTGATAGGCAGGGTTAGAATACAGCCTACCGATACAGAGACTATAACGCCCATAATAAATGGGTTGAGCATCGTTGCGCGGTTGATAACCTCGCCCAACGACATCACCCACTCGCCAATAGGCACACAGCAATACTTGGCAAAAAGACCACCGACGATAACGCCCACAAGAGGGGTGACGATAATATCCACAGGTGTGCGCTTTGATACCAACGAGCCAGCCTCGATGCCTACAATTGCTGCGAGGTATGCACCGATAGGGTTGCCGCCCACATCGCCCCAATTGCCACCAAGTGAGTAGCCTAAAGCTCCTACGGCAACAGCCGATATGGTAACCAACGGATCACGCTTTAAGCCTAAGGCGATAGCTAAGCCGATAGAGCCACCGACCACAAGGTCAAGTTGTAGTAGGCGGGCAATGTCCACAAGGAAGTCGCAACCTGGAATCTTGGCAATCTGCCCAATTATAAGTCCTAAAATCAATGAACAGAATAAGCCCATCGCCATATAGCTGAGGGCATCAACGACGTAGACCTTAAAAAAACTCTTTGGATTTGAACTACTCTGTGCCATAGATAGTTGATTTTGTATTATTTGTACTCGGTAGGGGGTAGATTGTTAAACTGCCATGTTCTTTCGCGCTTGAAGGCTACATCTTCGGGCTTGCGGCTATATATGCGGCTATAATCGAAGTAGAAACCCTTAGTATTGTAGCTCTTCGAGGCGAGAGGTATGTACTCTACGGTGCGGCTTACAATGCGTGCCTCGTTGTAGGCATAGCCCTGCGAAGCCAATAGATCGTAGGCGTGCGAGAACATAAGGATATGTTTGGGCGACTCCTCTTTAAGTCCTGTGCCCGAACGGTCGATAGCTCCCAAAATACCGTTTAGGTGGTTGAAATATAGCTCTTCACGGACACTGTCGCCTAATGCACCATAGGCGTAGGCAAGGATATTTAACACCTTAGGCGAGAAGGGGTCAACCTCTAAGGATGCTACACCGCGCTCGACGATAAGCTCCAACTGACCGATGGTTGGCTCGCTGGGATTCAATCCCGACATTACATCCATAAGGTCGTCGAAGGCTCTGTTCTCGACAAAGGGACGGTAGTCATCGCAAAAATAGTAGCCGTAGTAGAGGTAGAAATACTCCTCCGCAGTAAGACTCTCTGTGCCAGAGCGATATTTGAGCAAAAGGTTGGTGTAGTAGTAGGGCGACGAGGTGTTGAGTGTATTGCTTAGAATCTCCTCCTCGGTGGGTGCTACAACCTCCTGCTGCGCCGATAGAGGCGCACTGATAAATAGCAGTGCAAGTAGTGTAACGTATCGAACCAGATGTTTCATTATCGTAAGTTCTTCTCCTTGATAACGCGCACCATCTCTGCGTGTAGAGCCTCGCTGCCTTCAACCAAAGGTAGACGCACCTCGCTCAGTGTGATACCCATAGCGTGGGTCATGGTCTTAATACCCGTAGGGTTGCCCTCCTTAAAGAGTAGGTCGATAGGCTCTTGTAGCGACTTTAATGTAGTCTCAGCCTCGGCGATATTACCAGCCATAGCCTCGTGTATGCAGGCGCAGAATATCTCTGCAAAGCCATTTGCTGCAACAGAGATAACGCCATCGCCACCGCGCTTGACAAGCTCTACGGTGATGCCATCGTCGCCCGAGATTACAAGAAAGTTCTCGGGTCTGCCGTCGATGATGCGCTGCATCTGATTGATGTCACCCGAAGCCTCCTTCACGGCAACAATCTTGTTGGTTGCGTGGGCAAGACGTAGGGTAGTCTCCGAGGTCATATTTACACTTGTGCGACCAGGTACGTTGTAGAGAATAACGGGCACGGGCGAAGCCTCGGCAACAGCCATATAGTGACGGTAGATGCCCTCCTGCGATGGCTTGTTGTAGTATGGCACTACGCTAAGTATAGCCACAGCATCGTGCATATTGAACGAGCGTAGCTGCTCGACTAACTCCTGCGTGTTGTTGCTACCCATACCCACCACAATAGGCACACGCCCTGCGGTGCGCTCCACGATAAAGTCGTAGACCTGCTGACGCTCACGAAGTGATAGCGTTGCAGTCTCTGCCGTAGAGCCAAGCGCCACGATATAATCTACGCCACCCTCGATGACGTGGTCGACCATACGCTCCAATGCCTCGTAATCTACGCTGTAGTTGTTGAATGGGGTGATAAGTGCTACACCAACACCCTTAATCTTATTCTGTACCATATATTTACTAAAATAGTGTTCCTTGAATTGCTATATTCTCTGTTGTTGGTTTTGTCTGCTCGGGTTGTGTTGTTGCGGTAGGCTCTACGGAGGATATAAGCGCCATAAACTCCTCTTCAGAAAGGATTTTTATACCTAACTTTTCCGCCTTTTGTAGCTTGGCAGGACCCATATTCTCGCCCGCTACGATAAAGTCTACGTTGGCTGATACAGAAGCGAGATTCTTACCTCCGTGCTCCTCGACCAAAGCCTTCATATCGTCACGCGAACGACCTGCAAACTTGCCCGATATAACTACGTTTTTGCCCTCTAAGGCGTTCGATGTTTGTACCTTGTCCTTGACCTCGAATTGTAATCCTGCGGTGCGCAGTGTCTCCACTATGCGGCGGTTCTCCTCCGAAGCAAAGTATTCTGTGATGGCAACAGCGATTTTTGCACCTACCTCCTCGGCTTCGGATAGCTCCTCTACCGAAGCGTTAGCAATGGCATCTAAGGTGCGGAAGTGCGATGCCAAGTATCGCGCGGTGGTCTCGCCCACAAAGCGGATTCCTAACGCAAAGAGTACACGCTCGAAGGGGACCTCCGTAGATAGTCGTACTCCCTCTATAATATTTGCTGCCGACTTTTCACCGAGACGGGGTAGTGCAGCAAGCTGTATCGGGTCGAGGTGGTAGATGTCAGCTATATTGTGTAGTAGACCACTCTCCCAGAGTAGCTCTATGGTCTCGCCACCTAAGCCCTCGATATTCATAGCCTTACGGCTAACGAAGTGAACTATTCGACCAATAATCTGTGGTTTACACTCCTTAGCATTTGGGCAGAAATGTTTTGCTTCGCCCTCGTAGCGCACAAGCTCGCTGCCGCACTCTGGACAGTGGGTGATATACTCAAATGGAGAGCTATCTGCGGGACGCATAGATAGCTCTACGCCCGTAATCTTTGGGATAATCTCGCCACCCTTCTCCACATAGACCATATCGCCGATGCGGATGTCGAGAAGCTCGATTTGGTCGGCATTATGTATCGAGGCGCGCTTTACAACCGTTCCTGCCAACTGCACAGGGTCGAGGTTGGCAACGGGCGTTATGGCTCCCGTGCGACCTACCTGGAAGTCGACACTAAGTAACTTTGTGAGTGCCTTTTCAGCTTGAAACTTATACGCTACCGCCCAGCGTGGTGCCTTAGCTGTAGAGCCCAAGGTGCGCTGATGGACGTAGCTATTGACCTTGATAACGATGCCATCGGTGGCGTAGGGTAGATTTTTACGCTCAATATCCCAATATGCGATAAACTCTTCAATCTCCTCGCGTGTACGGCAGACCTTGATATGCTCAGATACCTTAAAGCCCCAGCGCTTAGCCTCCGCAAGCATCTCCCAGTGGGTACTCTTTATAGGCTCGTCGAGAGCGATATGATAGAGTGTGCAGTCTAAGCCTCGCTCGGCTACAACCTTTGAGGATTGCTGTTTTAGTGTTCCCGCAGCCGCATTACGAGGGTTAGCAAGAAGTGGCTCTCCCGCAGCTTCGCGCTCGCTGTTCAGACGGTCGAACGATGCGTAGGGCATATATATCTCGCCACGTATCTCGAATAGCGACGGATAGCCCTCGCCACGGAGCTTGAGGGGTATAGTGCCTATGGTGCGTATGTTATTCGTTACATCATCGCCACGGCGACCATCACCGCGTGTTACGGCACGTAATAACGCTCCATTCTCGTAAGTTAACGAGATAGCCGTACCATCAAACTTCAACTCGCAGACAAACTCAACATCGCCAATCTCCTTGCGGATGCGCTCTATCCACTCGCCAAGCTCTTCGGAAGAGTAGGTGTTCGACAACGACTGCATGGCGTAGCGGTGCTCGACGCTCTGGAACTCGGTTGTGAGGTCGCTACCTACGCGCTTAGTAGGGGAGTTAGGATCGGCAAACTCTGGATAGCGTGCCTCCAACTCCTGAAGCTCGCGGAGTAGTGCATCGAACTCGAAGTCGGAGATCTCAGGAGCATTCTCCACATAGTATTTGTGGCTGTGGTACTCCAACTCGCGCTCCAACTCGCGCATACGCTTTATGTCGTTATCGTGGCTCATATCTATTCATTAAAGTGAAAACTGAAAGGTTAAAACTGAAGAGTGTGGTATCTGCGACGCATATTAAATTTTGCGCGGAGCACTCTCTACTTCTCGCATTTCAGTATTCAGTTCTCAGTTTATAAAAGGCATAGCCTTTTGTACTACATATAATAAACATCCCAAAGTTATATAAATTGTTTGGAACAGCGAAGAAATTTCAAAAAAATAAAAAAAATATTCGATAATGCTTGCACATTATTAAAATGTAACTACATTTGCGGAAGATTTTACTCAACCATAGCTACACGGCTATTAGAGGGCATTTTAAGAATTGATACAACGTTATTATATGGCTACAACAAAACGACGACTAATTACAAGCATCCACAACCTTACGCCAGAGCAGCTTGCGGAGCTCAAAGCACTCTATCCACTTGGCTTTAACGATGTTATGATGCGTTACGACAAGCCCGACGGCACATTCTTCTACACCGTGCCTTACGAGACTGAGGACACTTATTACATGGTTAAGATTGATGTCAAGATCGACGACGCAGTAGATGATGATAACGATGGATACTACGATGACGATGAAATCAAGGGTGCAGACGAGTTGGTAGATGCACAGTCTGATGATATGTCGGATGAGGATTATTAATCGAGCAATATTGAACAAAAGGGACTACACTTCAAATGTGTGGTCCCTTTTAATGTGTGAGGTGAAAACTGTCAGTTTTCACTTTTTAGTTAAAATAATGGGGCTGACTAAAAAGTAACTTAGCCAGCCCCATAGCCTAAGAGAGTGAATAAAAAGATGTAGTTTTAGGCTTGCGAAGCCCGAAAAAGCGGAGTTTACTGTGCGTAAATGAGCATTTTGAGGGCAAGCGTAACGACAAAATACACTTTTTATTCACTCTCTTTTTAGTTAAAATAATGGTGGGCTATTCAGTGCGAATAGCCCACCGTTATTTTAGCGTGTCTGCATAAACAACTCGTGATACTTGTTGTACTTGTCCATCATACCATCCAAGTCGCGGAGACGGAAGCACAATGAGTTAAGGTACTCGATGGTTGCAACATCAGATGGGTTAATCTCGTGTGCGCGCTCCAACCATGGAATAGCCTCTGCGTAGATGAGGTTAATCTTTGCGTTCTCAGCCTCGTACTCGTCGTAGCTGATGCCGGTGTTGCTGTTCAAAACGTTAACAGCATCGTTAGCCTTCTCGATGATAAAGTAGCCGAGGTAGAAGTTTGCATCGAAAGCCTCTGGACGAAGCTCTGTGCACTTCTCGAATGACTTGATACACTCCTCGTAGTTCTTGATAGCGTTGTAAACGCGACCACGACCAAACCACAAGTCGTAGTTTGTAGGGTCATTCTGAAGCGATGTCTCAATCATCTCGGTAAGCTCTGCTGGATCACCTACGCCCTGCTCAGCAGTGTAGAACTGCATAAGACCATCGAGGATGGTGTTGTTCTTAGGGAAGAGCTTGATACCTGTCAACAATGCCTCCTTGGCCTTAGCAAGGTATAGCTCTGGGTTAAGACCCTTCTGACCATAGTAGCAGTGGAAGAGGTAGTAGTAGATATGACCATTAGCGTCAGAATAGCCCTTAGAGATAACCTCTGTGAACAACTGCTCACCCTTAGCAAACGCTGCCAAAGCCTCCTCGCCCTCAGCACCTGCTGCGTACATAGTTACGAGCATACCTGAGTTGAAGATGTTGTCGCCGTTAGCTGTTGTAGATGGCACGATACTCTCGGCACGGTATGCCAACTCGAAGCACTCTGCTGACTCCATGATACGACCTACTGAGTTCAAGGCATCACCCTGCTGCATCAAAGCGTTTGCAAGGTTAAGAGCTACAGATGCAATCTTAGACTCAAGATTTGGATCCATCTGGTATGCCTTAGTCAACGATGCAATAGCGGTAGCAGCAAGATTCTCTTTAAGAGCCTTCTTCTGGTTCCAACCCTCGATAAGGTAGTTTGCTGGGTTGATATAGATGTCTACATACTCATAGTCGAGAACAATCATAGGAGCGCCCTGAAATTCGCCCTCGTACATATTCTTAGGCTCTCCAACGTTCATCTGAAGTACCTGTACAGGTACACCGCGACCAATCTCCTTAGTTGGGAGGATGTAGGCATCAGTGTATGCCTTACCGTGAGCCAACCATGTTGCAGCCTTGATATTCTTCTTAGGATTTTCAAGGGTGAGGTCAGCCTTGTTTAGCTTTGAAAGCTCGTTTGATGTGTTTACATTCTGAGCGTTCACGGTTGGCAATGCGAACATCATCATTGCACCAACCAAAGATAAAAACTTCTTCATAATTAGAATGTTATCTAAAAATTAAACTATTATTCGTTACTATTCTCCACGGCCTCGGTGTTCTCTACAACCTCGGCTGTCTCTGAGCCTTCAAGCTCCTCGTCCTCGGTCTTAGGTACTGCGGTTACAGAAGCGATGGCATCGCCCTCACGAAGGTCGATAACCTTTACGCCCTGTGTGGCACGTCCTGCAACACGAATCTGGTCGGCAGAGGTTCGAATAGTGAGACCTGAGCGGTTGATAATCATCAAGTCGTTCTCGTCCGTTACAGCCTGGATAGAGATTAGCTCACCAGTCTTCTCGGTGATGTTAATGGTCTTAACACCCTTACCGCCACGGTTGGTGATGCGGTACTCCTCCAAGTCGGTACGCTTACCGTAGCCATTCTCCGAAAGCACCAATACATCCTGCTTAGACTCTGGCTCGATGGCAATCATACCAACAACCTCGTTGTTGTCCTCGATAGAGATAGCCCTCACACCCGAGCTTACACGACCCATAGGACGTACGGTAGACTCGTTGAAACGGATGGCACGACCCTCGCGTGCGGCAATCATAATCTCGGCATTACCACTTGTGAGCTTAACCTCCAAAAGCTGGTCGCCCTCTCTAATAACGATGGCATTCACACCATTAGTACGTGGACGTGAGTATGCTTCGAGAGTGGTCTTCTTGATGATACCGCGTTTGGTACACATAACCAGGTAGTTGTTCTCCACAAACTCCTTGTCGTTAAGGTTCTTGACGTTGATATATGCACGAACCTTATCTCCTGGATCAATCTGGATAACGTTCTGTATAGCGCGACCCTTCGATGAGCGTGTGCCCTCAGGAATCTGGTAAACCTTGAGCCAATAGCAGCGACCCATCTCGGTGAAGAACATCATTGTGTTGTGCATAGAAGCCACGTAGATGTGTTCGATGAAGTCCTCGTCGCGTGTTGCGCTACCCTTAGCGCCCTTACCACCGCGGTTCTGTGTGCGGTACTCTGCAAGTGGGGTACGCTTGATGTAGCCCATATGCGAGATGGTGATAACCATATCATCATCGGCGTAGAAGTCCTCTGGGTTGAACTCCTCTGAAGAGTAGATAATCTCAGAACGGCGCTCGTCGCCATACTTCTCCTTAATTTCGATAAGCTCGTCCTTGATAATCTGCATCTGCATATCGACATTCGAGAGCACTGCATTAAGGTAGTCGATGGTCTTAACAAGTTCGTCGTGCTCCGCCATAAGCTGCTCGCGCTGTAGACCTGTGAGCTGACGAAGACGCATCTCCATGATTGCTGCTGTCTGCAACTCCGAGAGTCCGAAGCGCTCCTGCAAACGCTGGCGTGCCTCCTCGCCGGTCTTTGATGAGCGGATGATGTTGACAACCTCATCGATATTATCCTGCGCAATAAGCAAGCCATTTACGATGTGTAGTCGCTCCTCTGCCTTCTGCAAGTCGTAGCGTGAACGGCGCACGATAACGTCGTGACGGTGGTCTACGAAGTGGTGGATAAGGTCCTTCAAATTTAGAAGCTGTGGGCGACCATTCACAAGGGCGATGTTGTTCACCGCGAATGACGACTGCAAAGGGGTGTTCTTGTATAGGGTGTTGAGTACAACGCTCGCTACGGCATCCTGCTTGAGGATGATAACGATACGCATACCCTGACGGTCCGATTCGTCGTTGATATATGAGATGCCCTCAATCTTCTTCTCGTTAATAAGGTCGGCGATGCGCTTAATCATCTCCGCCTTGTTAACCATATATGGAATCTCGGTGATTACGATACACTCTCTGCCCGATGCTGTGTGCTCAATCTCGGTCTTTGCGCGCATAACCACGCGACCACGACCTGTAAGCAACGCCTCCTTAACACCCTCGTAGCCGTAGATGATACCGCCCGTAGGGAAGTCTGGACCCTTGACATACTGCAACAACTCCTCGCACTCGCACTCAGGATTGTCGATATATGCACAGCAGGCATCAACCACCTCTGAGAGGTTGTGTGGTGCCATATTAGTAGCCATACCTACGGCGATACCGCTTGCGCCATTGACCAAAAGCAATGGAATACGTGTAGGAAGCACGGTAGGCTCTTTGAGGGTATCGTCGAAGTTAAGACCCCAGTCGATAGTCTCCTTCTCGATGTCTGCCATTACCTCGTCGGTAATCTTCTGCATACGAGCCTCGGTGTAACGCATCGCCGCTGGCGAGTCACCATCCATAGAACCGAAGTTACCCTGACCCTCTACAAGAGGATAACGCATAGACCAATCCTGTGCCATACGTACCATAGCCTCGTAAACCGAGCTGTCGCCGTGAGGGTGGAACTTACCGAGCACATCACCGACGATACGAGCACTCTTACGTGTAGGTTTGTCCGACGTTAGGTTAAGCTCTGCTGCCATATCGTAGAGGATACGACGATGTACAGGCTTCAAACCATCGCGAACATCTGGCAGTGCACGCGACACGATAACCGACATCGAGTAGTCGATATATGCCGCCTTCATCTGCTCTTCAAGGTTGACCTGAACGATGCGTCCTGTCGTACCTGTGTTGTTTAGTTCTTCAGACATAATTTGCTGTTATAGTTTCAAAATCTTATTACCTATTTATAATAATATATATACGCGCAAAAATAGGCAAAATTTTCGATTTAAGCAACTTTTATTCTAAAAACTTAATGCTTTGCTCTATGCAATTTTGTGATTTTTCGTCGTAAACGCTATTTTTAGGCGATTTGGCGGAGTTTGTGATTGTTGACTGGGGAGGGACGGAGAGAACAGAGAGAACAGTGAAACTGAGTATCACAATTTAAAATAAATCTCTGCTCTCTCTGTCCTCCCTACTCTCTCTGCCCTCTCTTAATTTTCCACAGCTAAAGCTGATAGGTTACTATGGGTTACTATGAAACTCATCTGAACTCATCTGAACCCATCTGAACCCATCTGAACCCACTCCCTAAATTTTAACTATTACTAATTACTCTCTTTTTAGTTTTCACCTTTCACTTTTCAGTTATAAACTAAAAGCATAGCTCGAAAGCTATGCTTTTAGTTTATCTATAAAAGATTTGTTTATATCGCTTCATAGAGCGTTACAGCTCCGTTAAGACGTAGGGTGGTGCAACCCTCCACAATCTCGATGCACTGCTCAGAGGTGATGATAGTGCCGTTTGCGAGGGTGTTGCCGTTGCTATCCAAAAGCTCGTATGGGATACCCTCCATAGGGAGTGTGCCAACAAGCAGGCGGAGTGTTGTTGCACCCTCCTTAACTGCTATATCGAGGCTCTCGGTAGCTGTGTATGCTGTGAATGGGTTGGCATCCCAGCCGTAGTCGCACCTCTCCACAGGGTTGATGTCGAACGAACGTATAGCGAGCCAGTTACGCTTCTTAGATTCGAGTTTGCGAATACCGACATAGCGTGCCATAAATGGCTCACCCTTCCAGAGGATGTCGTAGATGCCCTCCATAGGCTCTGTTAGTGCTATCCACTCCTCGCCATCGGCAGAATACTCGACAATGACGTGGTCGAAATAGTCAACATCGTCGACCGAGTTGCGACCCTGGATGATGCGAAGCTCACGCACCTCGCGCACGATACCCATATCGGCAGCCACGAAGTCGTCGGTGCGCTGTGCCTGACCAGAGTGGTAGTAGGTCTCTGGGTCGTTGTCGAACATATACTTAGCTTGTGGCGCGCGTAACGAGATATAGCTACCCGCAGCGGTTAGTGTCGATGACTTCTCGCCTGTAAGGTGCTCATAGTAGCGCGATACAAGACCATCCATCACGCGCTCGTAGAATGGCTTTAGCTTCATCGTGCCCACACGGTGAGCATCGTAAGCCTCGATGTCGGCTTCGGTCATAAGGTTGCCTACGTATGCCTCCCAGAAGCCCTCAAACTTGCTCTCCTCAGGGCTGTTCATATACTTATCAAGCATCTCCAACGCCTTGCGACAGCGTGTGCCGAGCTTACCAAACTCCACTAACCAAGGGCGTAGCTCCTCCAAGAGGGCTTTGTTCTGCATAGCCTCCATCTGAGCAGGAACTACCTCGATGCGCTTCAACTCTGCCATAAGCTCCGTTGAAAGTTCAGTCGTGTAATCCTCGAAGCCGAATGTTGTAGTCTCCCACGACTCCAAACGTCGGTAGCCGGTCTCGGTGTCGCACGAGTGGATGGCAAATAGGCGGTAAGCCTCCTTGACTTCTGGGGCGAGAGTCTCCAAGCCACGCTCCCAGCTGTCGATAGGGTTGTATGCCTCGGTGTTCCAGGTGTAGTCGGCAACGCTATATAGAGCCAATTTCGATGCCTCGCCGTGCTCCATAGGGTTGCTCACAAGACCGCGTGTCTCGTTAGCCGTAAGCGTAGGCGAGAGTCCATATACAGGACCCTGCATCATGATATGGCGGGCGTAGTCGGTAACGGGGTAGTTCCACCAGAAGAGTGCAGGGCGCTTGATGCGTGATGCAATCCACTCCATTGTCGAAGGTGTCATATCGCTACATACAGCATCGCCGGTCCAGAATACGTCGATAGAGGGGTCGAGCTCGTTGCCATAGATTACAAGGCTGCCACGCTCGGTAGGGTTAGCCCAGAGGCGGGTATAGTCGGTAGGACAGACGATAAGCGGTGCTACATCTCCCTTGACCTTAACGAAGTCATCATTGAGAATGTTCATTAGCTCGGTCTGGTAATATGGGTTAGTACCCGCACCAGAGATGTCGTCGAAGTGTACGGCAAAGGCACGTACGCCAAGGTCGTACATAGACTCAAACTTACGTAGTAGGTTCTGTATGTCGGACTCCTCCCACTTAATATCCTGACCTGGGTGGATTGCCCATACGAAGTTAACGCGGTTCTTGTTGCACGCCTCCACAAGCTCGCGTATCTGCTGCGCCTCATCCGCAGGGTATGGCTCGCGCCAATATGGAGAGCTGTGGTATGGGTCATCCTTAGGACCATAGATGTAGTAGTTCATCTTGTAGTGACCGTAGGTGTCGATAAGCGATAGGCGCACCTCGTGTGACCACGGTGTGCCATAGAAGCCCTCCACAACGCCACGATACTCCAAATCGGGGTAGTCGCTGATTGTGAGCGCAGGAAGTATGCCCTCGGCTGATGCTGGGCTCTTAGCTATTTGACGTAGGGTCTGGATGGCGTAGAATGCACCAAGCTCCTCGGTTGCGGTGATAGCAATGCCCTTCGAGTCGATGCGTAGGGCGTATGAGCCGCGCTTCATATCGCTCTTCTTGTCGTAGGAGATAGTGAGCTTTGTACCCTTCTTGCTCTGTTTTAAGAAGCTAAGCTCCTTGGCAAAAGCCTGAGCCTCGCCCTTTAACGCGATACCACGGCTAATTGTAGCTCCTGCACCGTCGAGTATCTCGATATGCTGTGGTGTAGGGTTGATAACAATACCCTTATGGTCGATTTTCTCGCCAAAGAGACCATCAAGGTTCTGAGACTCTCCGCGCTGTGAAGAGAGGTCCTGCGCACCAACAGTCACAGATAGGGTTATTGTGACAAGGGCAAGCGCTAATGTTTTTAGGTTTTTAATCATGTATTCAATTAGGAATTAGTAATTAGTAATTGGGAATGGTTAAAGGGCTTTGCCTTTTTATAGAATTTGCGCGAAGCACACCAAACTTTTCACCTTTCAGTTCTCAGTTTAATCTCGCGCGAAGCGCACCTTACTTTTCAGTTTTCAGTTTTCAGTTTTCACCTTTCACTTTAATAGTTCGTCGGGTGTAAGGTGCATAATCTCTCCATCACGCATAACCACTAAATAGTCGTCATTCTTGCGTGTACGCTCGAGCAGTCGGCGTTGCGCAAGCAGGATGCCAGCATCTATTCTCTCGATTAACTCTCTTATCTCAAACTCACTCATCATAACTCAATATTTTCTGATATGCTAACGCATCGACTATCTCCTTTATTTCGCTCTTGGTGCCGTATGCAATCTTTTTTACCCCCTCGGCTGTGGAGTTGTCGTATATGACCCAATAGTCGCAGATGGGCACGTACAACTTCGTGAGGTTGCGCATACTGCTCTCATAGCGACGACGGATGGTGTTGGTGGGGATGTTGTGACCGCCAAGACTCACACGCTTAGCCACACGCTCGATAGCCTGCTCGGGCGATGGTAGCCAGAAGTAGAGCAACGAGACAAAGTAGCCGCGTTCGTGGGCACGGTCGATAAACTTCTGATAGGTGCGTGTCGAGAGCGTTGTCTCGAAGGCAAAGTCCTCGCCCTCTTCCAAAAGGTCGTTGATGCGTTTTAGCATCAATCTTCCCGCCTCGATAGCCATACTATCGGGGTTGAAAGGGGATAGGCCTCGTGCAATCTCGTCGGCATTCACGAACTCGTGGCAGTGTAGCATCTCTGGCAACATCGTATATGATGCGGTGGTCTTGCCCGCACCGTTACAGCCTGCTATGATATAGAGTTTATGCATAAAACTTAACCCTCGCCATTATGAGGATGCTACAAATATACAAAATCTTAGTCAAATAAGCAAATATTTAGCTCTGAACCAAGAACCCCATAGTGTCCACGCCATCGGCATAGTCGTTCAACCTCGGATGCTGTGCCTCGCCAAAGGGTAGACACCCCTCAATCTCTGCGTGTGAGACAACGCATTGTATCTCCTCGCTATGCTCCCTAAGCCACGTCCTCACTTCGGCAATATCTGTGTAGCGTTGCACTATTACATCGGCAAGAGTTGTGGCAAACGCTGTGCCCTCGATAGTAAGAAAGGCTCCATAATCGCCAAACTCACGCCCTTGCATTGTATATAGCGCACGCATAGAAGCGATGTTGCGCCTAAGTTTTAGGTTGTGAGCCTCGCCCTTAGGGATGGCTATATCGAGACCCAAAGGTGCAAATATCATCGACACCGAGCGACAGCCAAGACCTGAGTAGGCGGTGATGTCTGCATATAGACCGCGTAACTCAGCCTCGCTCTCCCTGCCATCCAATACGGCAACCGAGTGTCGGCTACCACGTAGTAGGCGTTTAGTATCGGCAAAGTGGCTCTCGAAGTAGCGATTTGCCTCCTTGCCACCCGTGGCGATAACCATATCGTAGTGCTCGGTAGGTAGGTAGTTGTGTATTGCTATTGTTGGCTCTATACTGCGCAGAGAGTCAACCACATATTGCATAAGAACTCTATCTTTGCTTGAGGGCTTGATGTGTGCCTCGTGACCACTGCACACTACACACATAAGGTCGAAGAAGCCAACGAGTGGGATATTACCCGCCATGATGATAGCTACGCGCTCGGGGCTCGTTGCAGTAGGGTAGCCATCGAGCCAAGTCTCTAAGTTTGTCTTATCGAGCATATCGTGGCGTATAGCCTCCACGGCATCGATAATATCGCGCTCGGTAAACCAGGGATTAGCCTCACAAGCGGCACGAATCACCGTACGGCTCTCGTCGCTTTGTCCAAATGTTTGCAGTTGCTCACCTAAGCTGGTGAATATATCAGTTATACTCCTCATAATCTGCTACTTACTCATTAGTAGGTTCTCTATATCTGCCACCGATGTGCCATCCTTAATAAGCACACGCTTATCTCTGTCAAGCAGGTAGAGCGCAGGTATGGCGCTAAGGTTATAGAGGCGCTCTTTACTAAGTATCTGTCCCTTGTCGTAGGCGCGAATCCACTCCGAGGGGATATTGTCGAGGTATTTGCGCCAGTGGTTGATATCCTCGTCGGGGTAGAGGGTCAGCACCTTCAATACGCCGTGCTGCATAAGTGCAGATAGTAGCTGTGACGATGCTATCTGACGCATTATCTCGCCACATAGCGGACACTCAGGGTTGCTAAAGAGTAGTATCGTGTAGTTTGCCTTGATGTCGTAGAGCCTATGCTCTGAGCCATCTTCGAGGGTATATACAAAGTCGGTTGCTGCCCTGCCGATGCGGTTTTTAAGGGCTATTTCGAGGTCGTAGGCGGGAGCTATGCGCTCATACTCATCGAGTAGCGGAGAGGCAAGAAGCTCCTCCAACACAGGTATATAGTATTCGTCGTTGCGCAGTGGCGAGTTGGGGTTGTGTAGCACAATCTCGCACACCGTAGCAATGTAGTCGAGCATATCGTGTGAGGTGGAGGCGCGATGTATAAGGTCACGCATACGCGAATCGGCATCCTCCGCAGGCATAAGGCTTACAAACTCGCTAATGGCATACACCATCTGCTCGCGGTTAAGCGCTTTAAGTTGCTCGGCGTCCTCGAAGTCGAAGCCATCCCAGTAGTGGTCGAGCACCTCGCTAAGCTCAAGTTCGGGACTATGCTCTACGGCTACACTATCGGTTTGCTCTGTGGTTTTAGCCCTCTTTGAACCACCACAGCCAACAAGTGCAATGATTGCTAATATCGAGATAATCTGTCGCATAGTTTAATAAAAAGGCTGACTACCTTAGCCAGCCGTTATTCTTAAGAGAGTGAATAAAAAGATATAGTTTTAGGCTTGCGAAGCCCGCAAAAGCGGAGTTTACTTTGCGTAAATGAGCATTTTAAGGGCGAGCCAATTTGTTGAGAGAATAGTGCAGATACTTTCGCTCGGCGAATTTCGAGGCGATGGGCTGTACTTAGGCGTACTGCCCATTGATGAGATAATTCGTTAGCGGAAGTAGATGCGCTGTTATATCAACAAAGAACGACAAAATACACTTCTTATTCACTCTCTGTATTACATTCGCTCTGGAACACGGATGCCGAGTAGCGACATCGCTGAGCGGATAACACTCGCCACGGTAGAGGCAAGCATTAGGCGCAATGAGCGAGTTACGGCATTCTCCTCTTTGAGGATAGAGTGGTCGTGGTAGTAGCCGTTGAACTGCTTAGCAAGGTCGTAGGCGTATGCCGCGATTACCGAAGGTGCGAACTGCTCGCCTGCGGTGCGTACTACTGCTGGGTACTCCGCGAGAGCCTTGATAAGCTCAATCTCCTCAGGTAGCAACTCGGCATTGGTGTAGCCCTCGGTAGAGATACCAGCCTCCGCAGCCTTGCGCAAGATAGAGCAGATGCGGGCGTGGGTGTACTGGATAAATGGACCTGTGTTGCCGTTGAAGTCGATACTCTCGCGTGGGTCGAAGAGCATAGTCTTCTTAGGGTCAACTTTGAGGATAAAGTACTTCAAAGCGCCAAGACCCACCATCTCGCAGATTGAGGCAGCCTCCTCCTCTGATGCGCCGTCGAGCTTACCCAGCTCCTCCGACATCTCGCGTGCTGTGCCAATCATATCGGCGATAAGGTCGTCAGCATCTACTACGGTACCCTCGCGTGACTTCATCTTACCCTCAGGTAGCTCAACCATACCGTACGATAGGTGGAAGATGTTGTCGCTCCACTCGTAGCCGAGCTTCTTCAGCACGAGCTTCAATACCTGGAAGTGGTAGTTCTGCTCGTTACCCACAACATATATCATATCGTCGAGCTTGTTCTCCTCGAAACGGCTTAGTGCAGTGCCGAGGTCCTGAGTCATATATACCGATGTGCCGTCGCCACGCAAAAGGAGCTTCTGGTCGAGACCATCTGCTTCGAGGTCAATCCATACGGAGTTGTCCTCCTTGCGGAAGAATACACCCTTCTTCAAGCCATCCTCCACAAGGCTCTTACCGAGTAGGTAGGTCTGCGACTCGTAGTATACCTTGTCGAAATCTACACCCATAGCCTTGTACGTAACGTCGAAGCCCTCGTAAACCCAGCCATTCATAGTCTCCCACAAAGAGTATACCTCAGGGTCTTTTGCCTCCCACTTGCGCAACATCTCCTGCGCTGCAAGCATAATAGGAGCCTTCTTCTTAGCCTCCTCCTCGCTCATACCCTCGGCTACAAGCTCCTTAACCTCCTGTTTGTAGTGCTTGTCGAACTCTACGTAATACTTACCTACGAGGTGGTCGCCCTTCATACCCGAACTCTCTGGGGTCTCGCCACCGCCATACAACTGCCATGCAAGCATAGACTTGCAGATGTGAATACCGCGGTCATTAACGAGGTTTACCTTGATTACGTTGTGACCATTAGCCTTAAGGATTGTTGCCACAGAGTAACCGAGTAGGTTGTTGCGGATGTGACCAAGGTGTAGAGGCTTGTTGGTGTTAGGCGACGAGTACTCAATCATTATCGTGCGACCCGAAGGCTCCGCCATACCATAATCCTTAGCCTCGGCAATCTCCTGGAAGCGTGCGCTCCAGAACGATGAGTCGATAACAAGGTTTAGGAAACCCTTGATAACGTTGAAACTCTTAATCTCTGGTGTTGTAGCCACAATCTTCTCGCCCAGCTCCGTAGCGGTAGCCTCTGGCGATTTACGTGATACCTTCAAAAGAGGGAATACAACTACGGTGTAGTCGCCCTCGAACTCCTTGCGAGTCTTCTGTATCTGAATATTGTCGCTTGTGCCATACAACTCCTCGGTTGCACGCTTAACGACACCCGAAATAAACTGCTCGATATTAACCATTGTTCTTACCTATATTTATATAATCAGGCGCAAAGGTAACTTTTATTTGCGAAATAACACAAATCTACAAGGAAAAAGTGTGGTTTAATAGTGCTATTTAATAATTAAGGGCAATTTCCTTGATTGGAAATCGCCCTTCGTGTGGTTTTTAGTTGGAATTTCTACCAATTGTAGTCATCCTGGTCTTTGCCGTGGTTGTAGCTTTGGTACTCCAACTCCATAGGAGTGTCTTCGTAGTGTGCCTCAAAATAGTTGTTACCCAAGATGCCATCCTCGCCATAGTATTCAAGGTTAAATACTGTCTGCTTTAAGCGGTAGTAGTATATTTGGGTATATTGTGTCCAATCCACTACTGTCTCATCTGCCTTAGTCCACTTAAAGTCTAATGAGGTCCAGTGACTAGCTTTTGACAAATCATCATAACCATACCAAAAAGTATAGCCATAATAGTAGGCATAGGTCTTCTCAAACTCCTTATTATCGGGTGTTAGAGTATATGATTTATCGAGGAGTGTAAAAGTAATTTTACCATTATCAAAGAAGTTGCCAACATTTACCTTGAATCCAAAGATCATATGCTTTAGATATATGGATAGTGTTGTTCCATTCTCTGTTGGCTGGTAATTATTAATCTCTCCATAGTAAAAGTCTATACCCTCAGGATAGTATGAAGTCTTGCCATTAGGAGTCTTTATGTAAGAATTGCTGGCGAAATATCTATCCTCTGCGTATGAGAACTCATTTGTTAGCTTTGTAATAGAGTTTTCCGATGCGCCATTATATTTGTTGTTTCCTCTAAATGGCTGGTCGTAGCCTAAGTAGTAGTTGTTGTCTACCAAGATAGAGTCGCAGAAGATTTTGTCCTTACCGTCGTCAATAAGCTTAAACTCAAACTTATATTTGTAGTTCTCTTTAACCTCCAACTCCATATCCTCAACATTGTCGAAGAGACCGTATGCGTAGTACTCGTAGCTACCTGTTGTAGCTGGCTTGTGCCATACCTGAACGCCGTAGAGGTCGCGGTTATCCGGCGTAAAGCGTGTTAGAGGATCATAGGTTACATCAACCTCACCGGTAGTGCGAAGTTTAATCTTAAAGGTTTTAGGCTCTGATGGTTGCTCTAAATTGGTGTCGTCGTTACTACAAGCAGTAGCACCCAATGCAAGAGCGAAGATAGCAAAAAGTAAATGTTTTGCTTTCATAATTTATAAAGGTTTGTGTCCGCCACACCTCCTATGACGGGTTAATATAAAAAGAAAGTGTGGAGATGATCGTTTATCTAACAATAGGTATTTGGCGTGACCCGATAACAAATAAACAATACTCCACACCTGTACAGTATGGAGTAGGCACAGAGCGTGCCGACCAAGCATACCAATACAAGTGATGCAAGCATTCGTTATCCTTGTTATCTAAAATCGCCAAATTTTATTGTTAAGGATTAGCGAAACACTTTCACTAATAAAATAATATGTCCGTCTATGGGCTTTTACCGCATAGACAATACAAAGGTAGTATAAAGAATGTTAATATCAAAAAATAGGTGCAATAAAAAGTGCGATTTAGGCGCATAATTCTCGCTCCTTGCAGTGAGAAGGATGCACAACGACCTCGCCAAAGCGTTTAGGAGTGTTCGTTCGTTCGAACTAATAGGGAAAACGAATGAACGCGAACAGATACTCTTTCGCGCCCCGCCCCGCCCCGCACTAATGAAACTGAAAAGTGAACTTTGCGATTAAGGTGAGAGTAGAACAAGTAAACTTGTTCTGCCGAGCCGTAGCAAAGTCGAGGCATTACTTTAGTTTTGCCTCAAAAGTGTGGTGCGCTTCGCGCGAAATTTATAAAAGGGCAGAAGCGGCAGAAGCGGCAGAAGCGGCAGAAGGGGAAATTTCTCTTTCAAAAAGGCAAAGCCTTTTAACTATTACTAATTACTAATTACTCACTACTCATTTCTTGCCCTTAAAAACCATTAATAATCCCTTAAAAAACTAATTATTTTTCCTATCTTTGTGCCAAGTATTTAGTTCAAAAAAGGCAAAGCCCTTTAATATTACTAATTGCTAATTACTCATTACTAATTGATTATGAAGATTGCCGATATAGAATTGGGTGAGAAGCCCCTGTTCCTTGCTCCGATGGAGGATGTTACTGACCCATCGTTCCGATATATGTGTAAGAAGTTTGGTGCCGATGTGGTATATACCGAGTTTATCTCTTCTGATGGACTTATCCGCGATGCTTGGAAGTCGCGCGCTAAGCTCAATATCGCCGAGTTCGAGCGCCCCGTGGGTATTCAGATTTATGGTCATCTTATCGAGCCTATGGTCGAGGCGGCACGCATTGCCGAGAGCGCAAATCCCGATATTATAGATATCAACTTCGGTTGCCCCGTAAAGAAGATTGCTGGGCGCGGTGCTGGCTCGGGTATGATGCGAGACCCAGACCTTATGGTGGAGATGACACGCCAAATAGTGCGTGCGGTGAATAAGCCTGTAACGGTTAAGACGCGCCTCGGCTGGAGCGACGATATGAAAAATATCGAGGAGATAGCCCTCCGTTTGCAGGATGTGGGTATTGCTGCCCTTACGATTCACGGTCGCACACGCTCGCAGATGTATCGTGGCGAGGCTGATTGGACTCTTATTGGTAAGATTAAGAACGACCCTCGCATAACCATCCCGATTATCGGTAATGGCGATGTCGACTCGGCGGTGAAGTGTAAGGAGATGTTCGATAGATATGGCGTTGACGGCGTGATGATTGGTCGTGCGACGTATGGTCGTCCTTGGATATTTAGGGAGTGTAGACACTACCTCGAAACGGGGGAGTTGCTACCACAACCCTCTGTCGTAGAGCGCGTTGCTATTGCTAAGGAGCACTTGCAGAAGTCGTTGGAGATTAAGGGCGATAGGGTAGGTATTTTGGAGATGCGCCGCCATATGACCAACTACTTCAAGGGGTTGCCAGACTTCAAGCAGACACGCCTAAAACTCGTCACCTCGTTCGACGTGGAGGAGATAAACTCTACACTCGACTACATAGCAGAGCGTTGGGGCGACTTCGATATGCGCAATACCGTGCCAGCACCGCTGTCGCACGACATATAAAGTGAAAACTGAAAACTGAAAACTGAAAAGTGTGGTGTCTGCGACGCGTGTTTATAAAGTGAAAAGTGAAAGGTGAACTTTGCGATTAAGGCGAGAGCAGAGCAAGTGTACTTGTTATGCCGAGCCGTAGCAAAGTCGAGGCATTACGCAGTTTTGCCTCAAAAGTAAGGAGCGCTTCGCGCAGAGTGTTTTTTATAGGGGTTGTTAAAGGTTATTAAGGGTTATTAAAGGTTATTAAGGGTTATTAAAGGGATTGTATTTTACCCTTAATAACCCTTAATAACCTTTAATATCCCTTAATTGCCGTTCAGTATCTTCCTTAGAACATAAACGACATATACACCCTCCAACCACGGTGCTTAACCCTCTGGTCGATAACATTCTCTGGGTTTGGTTTAAACTGCTCGATACGCTTTGCAGAGGCGATATTCTTGTAGTTGCAGTTGCCGAAGCGACCCTCGAAGCCCAACGCGATAAAGCTATACGACACCGAGATGCCCGTTACGAAATATGTGGCGTAGTTGCCATAAATCTGCTTGTCACCAGTAAGCAACGAGTAGGCTGGTGCATATCTGAAATAGGTGTGCACATAGACATCATCAATAGGGTTTATGTGTGCCGAAGGACCTACGTTTAGGGCATAGTCAAATTGGTGAAATTTATAATCCTTATTCTTTCCATCCAAAGGGAGTGTGCGAGTGTACTTGGCATAGGTGAAATCTGTCCAAGTAGCGTCGATAGCAAAGCGTAAAAGGTCGATAATCTCCTCCTCGTGGACGTAGAACGTGAGACCATTGGTGTAGTTGATAGCGAAGTCGCTCTTCATCTTCCAATCGTCGAGCTTGATGGTGTTCTTGCCGTAGCTAATCTGCGAATATTTCTCCAAATCCTGTGCAGATACCACTGTTACAGCGAATAATGATACCAAAAATAGAAGTAGTCCCTTTTTCATATTAAGTTTAGTGTTTAGTTACTAAGGCAAATATAGTGAAAAATATCTAAAATAGTTCACACTTTTGCAAAATATTACAACAACCTTAGCAGTTCTGCCATAATAACGCCAAAGTAGTTGCCCGCAGCATAGCCCACGATGCCTGCGCCAAGACCAACGATAAGGGCGCTCTTGTTCTTCATCGCCACAACCATCATCGGTACAAACGGAGGCGAGTTAATAAAGGCTACCGACGATGCCACCATAGCATCTGCATTAATACGCATAAGTCGACAGAAGAGCGCGTGCAGTATCATCGAGCCAAAGACGGCAATCATAAGGAAGCCTATCTGGTTAAGACCATCGGCAAGGTTTAGTGTCGAGAAGTCTGCCATCGAAGCCATCGCGATACTAAATATATATATAAGGTACATACCAATGTCGAAGCTACGTTTTAGCGTGCGCACAGGTTTTAGGAACGAGCATACTATGCCGAGTGTGCTGAGCATAAGGATGAAGATTACCATAAACCACTCATCGGGGAAGGGTAGTGTAGCTGCTGCCGAGAGGGCAACGACAACGAGCGTGATGCCTATAATCTTGCCAAGCTCTTTGATTCCCTCCTTTGTCCAAAGACCCTTATATGGGTTCTTGCCCTGCGAGGCAATCTGCTCTTCAAGCTCACGGCGCTCCTCCTGGGTGAGGGTGGTCTGTTGCTTCTCACCATATATCCATCTGAAAAACTTGTATCCCACCGATACGAGGAAAACGAGATAGAGGAACGAGATAATAACATCGTAGGAGCACATAATGATATACGACTGCTCCTCGACGTGGAATATCGACTGCAACGCGGCAGCGTTGAGCATACCACCGGTGTACATACCCGACATAATGCCGCCAATCTCTGCGCCCTCCGCAATCTTATAGCCATAGATAAGGTAGCCCACCACCACGGCAACAAACACCGAGAGGAAACCACTTATGCAGACCCTTAGCTGCTGGCTGGCATCGTTAAGCGTGAAGCGACAGCCAAAGAGCATCATTGGGATAGCCAACGGAATAGAGATGCTTGTGCCCAACTCCTGCATCAGGGGCATCTCGGCAGGCTTCCACGGTATATTGCCGAGGATGATACCAAAGGCGTAGAGAAGCATTATAGGTCCGAGCTTCTCGAGTAGCGTGAAGCGACGACATAGCCATATCGCCAACGCAGGTGCTAACACGAATATAAGTGTAAGCAGGGTGTAGTTTAGAATAGCCATAATTAGTTATATGGATTTGTGTAACATATCTAAATTAGTATGACAAAATTCGGTATAAAATAGGAGATTGTAGTAAGTATATATGCTTATTTATGCCCTGTTTGATGATAAAAATAGGCGTATTATGAGTGTTTTGTAACAAAAGTGTGGTATATTTGCTTTGTTTTTGGGTGTTTAATTAAGGTCAGTATATGGGCCGTATGCGATATTCGAAGACCATATTTATAAAACTAAAACGATAATTATTAACTACTAAGCTCGCTGAGCTATACTAAACAATTCAAATTATGAAGGAACAATTGCTCTATCTTGATCAGTTAACTATTAATCTCGGAGCCACTGAGACAACACTCGTAAATATCATCCTCGCCTTTGTTATGTTTGGAGTGGCTCTCGGCATCAAGCTCGAAACTTTTAAGGATGTATTCCGCAATCCTAAGTCGGTGCTTATAGGTCTTGGTCTGCAGTGGGTGGCATTACCAGCTCTAACCTGCCTGCTCGCTATTATCCTCAACCCTGTCATCACCCCTATGGTGGCTGTGGGTATGATTTTGGTCGCCTCTTGTCCAGGTGGTAATATCTCGAACTTTATATCTTCACTCTCAAAGGGTAATGTTGAGCTATCGGTGTCTATGACAGCAGTCTCTACACTATTCGCTCCTATCATCACACCATTTAATTTCTGGTTGTGGGGTACGCTATACTGTCGCTTTGCTGCTGTGAAGAACGATATCCCAACCCTCGAAATACCTTTCGCTGAGATGCTTGAGCAGATTGTGCTTATCCTCGGTATTCCAATCATCTTGGGTGTTATCGTATCGCGCTACATCCCTCGCGTAGCAAAGGCGTTGTCTAAGCCTGCGCAGGTGCTATCCATTCTCCTCTTTATTGCTATGGTTGTGGTATCTGTGAATAAGGTGCTTACAGGTTTGGACTCTACATGGGCAGTATATGCTGCACTCCTTACAGCCTTGGTTGTTGTTATTATTCACAACGCTTCAGTGTTGGGTACAGGATATTATGGCGCTACACTTATGAAGGTGTCACCAGCAGACCGCCGTTCGCTAACCATCGAGACAGGCATTCAGAACTCTGGTCTTGGCTTGGCGTTGCTTCTCAACCCAGCAATCTTCGACCCTGCTGTATGGCACAATAATGGTGGTATGGTCATCGTCACAGCCCTATGGGGTGTATGGCATATCATTTCGGGTTTGACCGTAGCCACAATATTCCGTCGTCAGAAGTAAAAACATCGCTCTATGGCTAAGCAAAAGAGAGTGCAGGATAATAGCATCGTCTACAACGGCCTGCGCCGATATGTGGACTTGGTGTTGAAACTATCCTATCGCAATATTAAGTATGTAGGTCTGGAGCGCATCCCAAAGGATGGTGCGGTGATATTTGCCCCCAACCATACAGGAGCATTGATGGATGCCTTGGTCATCCTCGCAATGGATAAGCGTCCTAAGGTCTTCGTGGCGCGTGCCGATATGTTCAAAAACCCTAAGTTGGCGAAGTTCCTCACCTTCTGTAAGATTATGCCTATTATGCGTATGCGTGATGGCATCGACGAGGTGAAGAAGAATAACGAAACTATCGAAAAGGCTGTTGATGTGCTACACGATAGAGTACCTTTCTGTATCTTCCCAGAGGGTACGCATCAAACTAAGTACTCGACACTTCCACTCGCTAAGGGTATCTTCCGTATAGCTATGCAGGCGCACGAACTTATGCCCGACACACCGCTATATATCATCCCTGTAGGTATTCGTTACGGTAGCTTCTTCCGTTTCCGCTCATCGGCGCGTGTGCAGATAGGCGAGCCTATAAACATAGGCGAGTTCATCGCCCAGCACCCAGATATGACACCTCAGGAGCAGATGAACGATATGCGCACCTGCCTTGAACAGCGTATGCAGGAGTCTATATTCTACATCCCTAACGATGAGGACTATGATGCAACATACGAGATTTGTGCGGCAGTGGTCAAGAAGCAGGTCAACCACCTTCGCAATGATGAGGAGTATGGCCATCTTCGCGGTATTGATGCTCACTTCGCAGCAAATAATATGACCGTTAAGCACCTGAACTACCTCAAAAATGTTAACCCTGAACTTGCATCGCGTCTTATAGCGCTCGGCAACGATGCCTCAAGATTGCGCACCAAGGAGCATATAAGTCTTAACTCCGTGTCGGTAAAGTATCCGCTACTATCGCGCATCCTCAAGGTGCTCTTTATGTTAGTGACACTGCCTTATACGCTTGTAGCAACCCTATGCACGCTACCTATAAAGATTGCTTGTTACTTTATCTTTAAACTCTTCAAGGATCAGGCATTCCGTAACTCTGTGCGCTATGTATTGCACTTGGTGTTGTGGCCTATATTGATGGTCATATATGGTGTGCTAAGCTTTGTCTACCTGCCAACACTATGGGCTGCGGTGACGACAATAGCACTCATCCCAGCACCTATCGTTACACACGAGGTATATCGCTTGTTCCGTATTATGATTTCGGATGTTAAGCTATGGTGCAATAAAGAGTTACGCGCTAAGTATAACGAGATTAGAGAGATAATGTTTGAATAAAATTGTATTTACTATGGTAAAAAGAGGTATTTGGGCACTTCTTTGTGCCTTGTCTATGGCAACAGCCGCCTTTGCGCAGCAGAGCGACGATGTTCAGGTGGCAGAGAGTGTCAAGAGTAAAGAGATTATTAAGACAGGTCTTAACTATGGTCCACTTCCAGCTGTAGCTTTTGATGCGGATAAGGGATTCCAGCTTGGTGCGTTGCTCAATATCTACAACTTTGGCGATGGCGCTACCTATCCTAATCCGTACTCACAGTGGTACTTCGAGGCTTCGTTCTTCACTAAGGGCTCGCAGCTCTTTGTGATTTCGTACGATAATAAGACTCTTATCCCTGGTGTGCGCTGGTCGTCGAATTTTACGCTTACTAACGATAAGGCGATGGACTTCTATGGCTTCAACGGTTATAGGGCTTACTACGACTATAAGCAGGTGGAGTTTGGTAATGCTGAAAACAACAAGATAAACTATATCTACACGCCTAAGTATCGTATGAACCGTGTAGCGGTGTTGTTCAAGACCGACTTTACAGGTAATCTCTGGAACAATAAGCTCTTCTGGGAGGCTGGCTACCACCTCAGCTACTTTAAGCACGGCTACGAGGGTAAGGCTCTCAATCTCGATAAGATTAACAAGGGAAAGGAGGAGTATAAGCAGTTCCCAGAGACCGAGGAGACTATCTTTGACCTCTATCGTAAGTGGGGTATTATCTCTGAGGAGGAGGCTGAGGGTGGTCTAAATAGCACCTTGCGTTTCGGTGTTTTGTATGACACACGCGATAAGGAGGGAGCACCTTCGCGCGGTATATGGGCTGAGGCTCACACAACCATTGCTCCAAAGTGGCTTGGAACATCAATCCCTTACTACCGCTACTCGGCAACATTCCGTCACTACCTTCCCCTTATTGAGAACGATGTCCTAACATTTGCATATCGTCTTAACTATGAGGGTACGCTTGGTAAGGATGCGCCATACTACGTTCTCCCATACATCACCGTTATGGGTCAGAACTACGACCGCGACGGTATGGGTGGCTACCGCACAATCCGAGGTTTGATGCGTAACCGTGTGCAGGGCCTCGATGTTGCCTCATATAATGTGGAGCTTCGCTGGCGCTTTGTTAACTTTGCCCTCTTTAACCAGAATATCGCATTTGGTCTCAGTGCATTTAGCGATGGTACGATGGTAACCCGCGAATTTGATATGTCGTTCAAGGGTGATGTGCAGTACGAAGCTAAGTATAATGAATATATGGCTAAGGGTCTTGACTCAGACCGCCCACATATCACCGTTGGTGCAGGTCTACGCTTCATTATGAATCAGAACTTCATTGTAGCCTTTGAGTACGGTCTACCTATTAGTAAGTTCAGTAGCAACAAACTTATTAAGGGTCAGGATGGTAATGGTGCGTTCTATATTAATACCGGCTACCTCTTTTAATTTCTTGTGATAAGGCAGACATCTACTGCCGCTAACAAAAATAAATACGAATGGGCAGTACGCCAAAGTACAGCCCATCCGTATTTTTTTTGCCGAGCGTTGTATCTGCAGCCTTCTCCCAAGAAATTGGGTCTCGCGTTTGTGTAGGTTGTTTTATTGTTAAAGTTGTATGATAAATTTCTGTGATAAGGGGTCATCTGCGACCTCTCAATCATTGCCCCAAATGGGAAATACACACAGTATGTCCCATCTGGGGCAATTTCTTTATCGAGGCCACATCTGACCCCTTCTGACAAGAAATTAGGTTGAGGGGCTTGGGTGGATTTGTGTTATGAGTTCCGATGGGTTCTGATGAGTTCCGATGGGTTCTGATGAGTTCCGATGGGTTCCGATGTTTTTATTGATGATATCGCTCTACTCATAGTAACTCATAGTAACCTATTGTAACCCATTCGACTGCGCTTTCTGCCGCTTTCTGCCGCTTCTGCCGCTTACTCAAAAAAAGCCCCGAGACTGCAATAGCCTCGGGACCTATACTTTATACCGTTGCTTTACTTCTCAACAAACACCTGGAAGAGCAATGGTGAGTAGGCTGGAATCTCCGTAGAGGTGGTCGATGTTGTTGTTACATCATCCTCTGTAAGAGTGTAGTTATTATAACCATAGTAGTATGGGTCGTAGCCGTAGTAATTATTGTTGTACATATTACCATAGCCGTAGCCATAGTAATTGTTCATATAATTCATATAATTATAGTAGTTAGCGTAGTTGTAGTAGTTATCGCTATAATTTGTAGTCGTTGTATGCGAGCCTACCTTGCCAGATATGCCGTAGCCGTATGTCGATACGGTTAGGATGGCTGCCCATTGGTTGTAGCGTAGCGTAGGGATGGCGTAGTTCCACGCCAATATATAACTGTTATCAATAGGATCGTCAGTATCGAATTTAAGAGCCTCGCCCTCGCTCTCCACTTTGCCATATACAACCTCCTTAACCTCGTCGATGTTCGTGTCGAAGATAAAACCATCCAAGAAGCGACCGATATACCACACCTTGGCCTCAATCTTCTTTGGCAACGAGTCAGCTGCAAGAATCTCCTTTTCGGTAGTCAAACCCTTGCCGAAGCGCTTGATAAGAGCTTCGTTGATACGGCTATCCACGCTCGATAGCTGGTTATTGCCATAGATGCGACCAGCATTATAGATACTCTCGTTGGGATATTTGAGAGTATCTTTGTCTGTCGTACCCATTACGTTAAAATTAAGAGACGAGCCCTCTGGTGAGTATAGATACTTCACAAGAAGGTGTTCAAGAGTGTCGATAGGCTGGTGCCAGCGACCATCGTAAAACTCCATAACTCGTGCCTCTGCCTCCGCATCGCTCTCATTCTCATCGCCACGTGTTGTGCATCTGCGGTAGAGACTCTTAGTCTCAGTCTCTTCAACCGTGGCTTTATGCTCGGTGCAGAGACCGCCATTGCCCTCGGCAAAGCCATTTATACGCTCACCCTCATACTCCACAGGGTTTGTGACGTGACCATAGATGGTCATATCTACAATCATAGGCTTCGATGCGTCAGCCTCAAACTGACCCTCGTAACCACCATCCGCTGTGCTTACGGTGCTACCGGTAACTGACGAAGGTAGGTATAGACGGAGCTCTGTGCCATAACGTACTTCAAGCTCCTTGTTGCCAATCTTGAGCTTGTTGAAAGTTGCAAGGTATGTGCCCTCCATAAGTGTGTGACCATCCTTGCCACTGAAACGTAGTGCAGGCACATAGTGCGCATGGTCGTTATATGTTGCCAACTGCTCAGCAATATCCGCATTACGAGTCTCGTGGATGTTGCCTTGAAGGTCGCGTGCTGTAAGGTTAAACCACACCCATACATCCTTGCCTGTGATGGCTGTAGAATCAGCGATACCCTCATCAATAACCTCTACATAGTAGCCACCATCCTCCTGATAGTTATCAACAAGCTTAGGGTGGTACTTCTCTATCCACGCCCTAAGTGAGCGCTGTTCAATCTCGTTATATGAAATAGTTGTCTCCTTTACGCACGATGTCGCAACTGTGACAAATAGAATAAATGCACCTAAAATCCTCTTAAAACTCATACTCTCTACTCTTGAACATCCAATATTTCAATATCCCACATCACGGCAGTTTTGCTTGGCACCATACCGATATAGTGTTTGCCGTATGCAGCCTCAAAGGTCAGGTAGACCTCAATCTTATCGCCCTCGCGGCAACCAACCAACGCCTGCTCCAAACCCTTTACAAGGTCTTGTTTACCTATGGTAATGCTCATAGGCTCAGCGGACCAGATATTCTCGTCGTCGTAGCCACGATATAGCTCGTCAATCTTAGCCTGGTCGTTGGTGGCGAACATATCATTGATGGTGGGAGCGCCACTCTTAAATGTGTATGCCGTGTACTTGATTTCGAATGTCGTACCACGTTTAATCTCTGGCTTTAAGTCTCTACCCTCGTCGTAGTAGGTGGCGATGTAGCGAAACACATTCAATGCCCAGTGGGTGTAGAATGCAGGTTGCTCATCCATCGACTCTGGAATATTTATCTCTTCGATAAGACGTGGCTTATGCGAGCCCGTAAGGTAGTTCTCGATAGCCTTCTGCTGCGATGTGAGTGTTGTATCGGTATCGTTGCTGCACGATGCCGATACAAATGCTATGACAAGCATAGCTATAATTGCGGTAATTCTTCTTTTTGCAAACATATACATATATATATCGCACAAAGATAGCAATTATTTTGCAACTTACATATTTTTGGTGGAAAACTTACTAAAATCTTTGATGCCAAACTTACTATGGTTATACATTTGGGTAAATGAAAATATATTACTATCTTTGTGCTACACATTATCTGTAAATTATTAACTACCATAAACTACTATGAAGAGATTATTTACACTACTTCTTATCTCTTTCGCGGCGTTATCGTGCGAGATGATAGATGAGAAGATCGATGACCAGCTCGAAAATAAGAACGTGGTTATCTTTGCTGAGGGTACAGAACTTACGGTTGATGTTCCAAGCAAGCAGACCGTGCTAAACTACAAATTTGAGTCTACACTCGATTGGGAGGTAAAGACCGATGCCGAGTGGCTTGAGATTGATCCAATGAGTGGCAAGGCAGGCAAGGATATCAAAATCCAAATCAGAGTCCTGCATAATTAGGATAAGGAGGGTCGCACAGGCTATGCTGACCTAACACTCTCAAATGATGAGAGTTACCGCATCACCATTAACCAGGCTGGCGAGGGTGATGAGAATGATGAGGGTGACGAGAACGAGGGTACTATTGTAGATGTCCCAGCCAATCAGATTTGGTACACATCTACCGATGGCGAGGTTGTAGAACCATATAGTGGAGAGTATAATGAGTATGCTGAAGCCATTACAACCTTTGGCGTTAATATTGTTTCTAACACTTATGCAGATGGCAAGGGTGTAATAGAGTTTGCTGGAGATGTAACTGAAATAGGTTTAGGTGCATTCTATGATTGCAACGAGCTTACAAGTGTTATTTTACCTGATAGCGTAATTGTGATTAAAAAGGGTGCTTTCTATGGTTGTATCAATCTCAATAGTGTCAATATTCCAGATGGTGTGCAAGAGATTGGGTTCGACGCATTTTGTGGATGTACTGCTATTCGCACGGTAACTATACCTGAGAGTGTATCATTCATTGATGATGGTGCATTTGTTGTTTGCAACGGTATGGAGCGATTTAATGGAAAGTTTGCATCCGAGGATGGTAGGTGTCTAATTATAGATGGAGTACTCAAAGCATTTGCCCCTGCAGGGCTTACAGAATATACAATCCCTGACAATGTTACAAAGATTGGTCACGCAGTATTTTTACTATACTCAAATCTTGAGAATATCATAATTTCAGATAGCGTCACTGAGATTGATAATTGGGCGTTCCAAGGTTGCAGCAGCCTTACACGTGTAACTATCCCTGATAGCGTAACTACGATTGGAGGTTATGCATTCTATAATTGCCATAGCCTTACAAGTATAACTATTCCTGATAGCGTAACTACGATTGGATATGCTGCATTCGAAATTTGCAGTAGCCTTACAAGTGTAACTATTGGTGATAGCGTAACTTCGATTGGAGATTGGGCATTCGGATCTTGCAGCAGCCTTACAAGTGTAATTATTGGAGATAGTGTAACCGAAATTGGAGGTTGGGCATTCTTTGGTTGCAGTAGCCTCACAAGTGTAACAATTCCATATAGTGTAACTACAATTGGATTTCAGGCATTCTCTTGGTGCGATAGCCTAACAAGTATAACTATTCCAGATAGTGTAACTTCTATTGGAGAGGCTGCATTCTATGGTTGCAGTAGCCTAACAAGTATAACTATTCCAGATAGCGTAACTACGATTGGAAATTCGGCATTCTGGAATTGCGACAGCCTTGCAAGTGTAACTATTGGAGATAGCGTAACTACGATTGGAGATTTTGCATTCCAAAGATGCAGTAGCCTAACAAGTATAACTATTCCTGATAGCGTAACTACGATTGGATATGCTGCATTCGAAATTTGCAGTAGCCTTGCAAGTGTAACTATTGGAGATAGCGTAACTACGATTGGAAATTCTGCATTCCAAGGATGCAGTAGCCTTGAAAGTATAACTATTCCTGATAGCGTAATTACGATTGGAGAGTGGGCATTCGCTTATTGTAGCAGCCTTATAAGTGTAACTATTGGTGATAGCGTAACTACGATTGGAAATATTGCATTCTGGAATTGCTGGAGCCTTACAAGTGTAACTATTGGTGATAGCGTAACTACGATTGGAGGTGCTGCATTCCAAGATTGCAGCAGCCTTACAAGTGTAACTATCCCTGATAGCGTAACTACGATTGGAGATGGTGCATTCCTTAGATGCAGCAGCCTTACAAGTGTAACTATTCCTGATAGCGTAACGGAGATTGGAGATGCTGCATTCGCTGGTTGCAGTAGCCTACAAGAGTTTAATGGTAAGTTTGCATCCGAGGATGGTAGATGCTTGATTATTTATGGGACACTTAATTCTTTTGCTCCTGCGGGACTAACTGAGTATACTATTCCTGATAGAGTAACTACGATTGGAGAGTATGCATTCACTTGGTGCGAGAGCCTTACAAGTGTATATTGCAAGGCTACAACACCGCCAGTAGCATTATTAAATGACGGCTATTGGTATGCTTTTGAACAGAATGCCCCTGGTCGCAAGATTTATGTACCTATGGGGTCGGTAGAGGCGTATAAGAGTGCTAAGGGTTGGAGTGACTATGCGGATGATATTGTTGGTTACAACTTTTAATTTTCGATTTATGAGAGTGAATAAAAAGTGTATTTTGTCGTTACGCTCGCCCTCAAAATGCTCATTTACGCTCAGTAAACTCCGCTTTTTCGGGCTTCGCAAGCCTAAAACTACATCTTTTTATTCACTCTCTTAGGTGGCTGGCTAAGTTACTTTTTAGTCAGCTCCCATATACAAAATATCGCGGGCTGTACGCTTTGGTACTATCCCGCGATATTTTATTTATAGGATATTATTTACGCTGTCATCCTGAGCGTAGCGAAGTATCTCAAGGTCTGCACGGTGATTGAAAGTTTGCACTTACCGCGAGATTCTTCACTTCGTTCAGAATGACGCTGATAATTTCAGTTTTCACTTTCGATTAGGGAGTTTAGTGAGTTTAGGGAATTTAGGGAGTTTAGGGAATTTAGGGAGTATCTAATCTCCCTAAAAAGTCGCAGCCTTTTAACCATTACTCATTA
>JAZOSJ010000103.1:0-7427 GCA_045657045.1 Alistipes sp. | reverse complement strand
TCTTAACGAGACTGGTCAGAAGGCTATCTTGGTTCGTATCGAGACATCTCCAGAGGACTTGAAGGGTATGTTGGATGCAGCAGGTATCCTTACTGCTCGTGGTGGTATGACATCACACGCAGCCGTTGTTGCTCGTGGTATGGGTAAGTGCTGTGTATCAGGTGCTGGCGAGTTGGAGATTGACTACAAGGCTCGCACTATCAAGGTTAACGGCTTCGAGATTAAGGAGGGTGACTGGATTTCATTGAACGGTTCAACCGGTGAGGTATATCTTGGTCAGGTAGCTACACAGGCCGCAAACCTCGATGGCGACTTCGGTCAGCTTATGGAGCTTGCTGGCAAGTATTCTAAGATGAATGTTCGCGCTAACGCTGATACTCCACGTGATGCTGAGCAGGCATTTGCTTTCGGCGCTCAGGGTATCGGTCTTTGCCGCACAGAGCATATGTTCTTCGAGGGTGACCGTATCAAGGCTATCCGCGAGATGATTCTTTCTGACGACGAGGCAGGTCGCCGTGTGGCTCTTGCTAAGTTATTGCCTATGCAGCGTGGCGACTTCGAGGGTCTATTCAAGGTTATGAATGGCTACCCTGTTATCGTACGTTTGCTCGACCCACCATTGCACGAGTTCGCTCCTAACACTGAGAAGGATCAGCGCGAGATGGCAGAGGCTATGGGCATCTCATTCGAGAAGGTTGTAGCTAAGGTTGAGGCTTTGCACGAGGTTAACCCAATGCTTGGTCACCGTGGTTGCCGTCTTGGTAACACATACCCAGAGATTACTGAGATGCAGGCACGCGCTATCATTGAGGCTGCTATGAATGTTAAGGCTTCTGGCACACCTGTTAAGGTTGAGATTATGGTTCCACTTGTAGGTAACCACAAGGAGCTTCGCTACCAGAAGAATATCATTGACCAGACTGCCGAGGCAGTATTCGCAGAGCGTAACGACCGCATCGACTACCTTGTAGGTACTATGATCGAGGTTCCACGTGCTGCTGTTACAGCTAACCAGATCGCTGAGGTTGCAGAGTTCTTCTCATTCGGTACAAACGACCTTACTCAGATGACTCTTGGTTTCTCACGTGACGATATCGCTAAGTTCTTGCCTATCTACTTGGAGAAGAACATTCTTAAGAATGACCCATTCAAGGTATTGGATCGCAACGGCGTAGGTCAGCTTGTTCGTGAAGCTGTATTCAAGGGTCGCACAACACGTCCAGACTTGAAGTGCGGTATCTGCGGTGAGCACGGTGGTGAGCCATCATCAGTAGAGTTCTGCCACTACGCAGGTTTGAACTATGTAAGCTGCTCTCCATTCCGTGTGCCAATTGCACGCCTTGCAGCAGCTCACGCAGCTCTTAATGAGTAGTATATATAATTATATATATGGTATAAGAGCGGTCCACCTTTGTGTGTGACCGCTCTTATTCTTCTTATAGTTATGCACAAATATTGAAATATTTTGCAAAAATAGTCACAAATGTTTGGCTGTTCCAAAAAATTGTATTAATTTAGTAGTGCGAAACAAATTTATCAACTAATATTAAAAAGTTATGATTATTACATTTAATGAATTGCGCCGCATCAAGGATAAGTTGCCTAGTGGCAGCTCGCAGCGCATCGCAGACGAATTGGGAATTGACGTTGATACAGTACGTAACTACTTTGGTGGTAAGCATTTTGACGCTAAGGAGGGCGTAGGCATTCATATTGAGCAGGGTCCAGACGGTGGTGTTGTAACTCTTGACGACACAACGATTTTCGATGCTGCAATGCGCATTCTAAACGAGCAGAAAGAGTAAAAGAGATAGTAGATAAATTGGGGAGCTGTCCGAGATTTCTTAGGGCAGCTCTTTTTTTTGACCTACACTCCGCCATCAACAATTAACTGTAACACAAACCGAAGCTCTTTGCCTAAACTTTTGCCACACATCAAATCCAAGCCACCCTAAAAAATTTTGCAGTTTGTGAATAGTTTTGTATCTTTGCACGTTATATATAAAATAAAAAGAGGTGGAGCTTATTACCAACATAATTATCGAGTATTTGAAGCACAACAAGCGTCTAGTTGTGCCTAAGCTCGGTGCGTTTATCGTTAAGCAACCATCTGGTATTATCCGTTTTACAGACCTTATGCGCAATGACGACGGTGTGTTACGTTCGTTGCTTGTAGCATACGGCATAAGTGAGCTTGAAGCGATTGGTAAGATAGACCGTTTCGTATTTGAGATCCGCCACGCAATTGGCCAAGAGGGCAAATACACTATTGCGAACTTTGGAGAGTTCTGCGCGAGTGAAAATAATACAATTGCATTCACCCATGTAAGCGTGCCAAAAATCATCGGTGGCAATATTAAACCTCCGGTTGAGGTTCTCAATGCAGAGAAGCTCAAACTCCAACTCTTAGCCAATGCTATGGCACAGCCCACACAAGCTCAAAAGCCACAGAAAGAGCAGAAGAGCAAGCCTAAGCCAGCGGAGGAGAATACCCTATCATTGAGCAAGCCAGACTCTTATCTTCGTGGATTGAACTACGACGATAGAAAGAAGAGGCGTGGCGAGGAGCGCACCGATAAGCGCAGAGCACCACGACACAGATCACCGCTACTACCTATATTTATTTTTATATTGGTTGCGGGAGGCATCTACGGTATATGGTATTGGCTTAATGAGCAGAGGGTTATCACTCCACAAGCGCCTGCTATTGTGGAGGAGCCACAGATTATTGAGAGAGACACTCTACCATTGTGCGACAGCCTTATGATGGCATCGCCGATAGACTCACTACAACCTACACCAATGATGGTGTTGGACAGCGAAATTTATACAACCAACAATAGCGTAACCGAGTAAGGATATGACATCGAACGAACTTCTCACAGTAAAACAGCAATTCGGCATTATTGGCAATACCGAGGCTCTGAATACTGCCATAGAGATAGCTATACGTGTGGCACAAACCGACCTCTCGGTATTGGTTACTGGCGAGAGTGGTGTTGGTAAAGAGTTTTTTCCAAAAATCATCCATACACACTCTGCGCGCAAGCACAATAAGTATATCGCTGTCAACTGCGGTGCTATTCCTGAGGGCACTATCGACTCCGAGCTTTTCGGTCACGAAAAGGGCTCGTTTACAGGTGCTATTGATAGTCGTAAGGGCTATTTCGAGGAGGCTGACGGTGGCACGATATTCCTTGACGAGGTTGGCGAATTGCCACTATCTACACAGGTGCGCCTGCTCCGCGTATTGCAGACCGGAGAGTTTATGCGCGTAGGTTCAGCTAAGGTGCAAAAGACCAATGTTCGCGTTGTGGCGGCTACAAATAACGACCTTATGCGTGCAATCTCCGAGGGTCGCTTCCGCGAGGATTTATACTATCGTCTAAACACCGTACCTATCAGTGTACCAGCACTTCGCGAGCGTAAGGGCGACATATATCTACTATTCCGCAAGTTTGCCAGCGATGTTGCCGTTCAGTATAAGATGCCAGCAATCACCCTTGACGAGGGCGCGCGCATCGTACTTGAAAACTACCATTGGCGCGGTAATATCCGCCAATTGAAGAATGTTGCAGAGCAGATTTCCGCCATCGAGCAGAGCCGCAATATCACGGCAGAGATTCTCCGCCGCTACCTCCCTAACGAGGAGTTTTCGGTGCGCACAATTGCGGGTACAAACGAGAGCTACGAGAACATGGCTACGGAACGTGAGTTGCTGTATAAGATTTTGTTCGATATGCGCAACGACATCAACGAGCTAAAACGTATGATGACCGAGGCTCTATCAGGTAGAGGCGCTACCCCACAGCCACCACAGCGTGAGCAGCGCGAGATTGCAGGTTTGCTTCCCGAACACCACGAGGTTGTAGCACCACGCTACGAGTACGAGGATATGGTGGAGGTCGTAGACGATGATGCGGAGCGAGAGCTTACGAAGGATGATGTTCAGCGTGAGCAGATAATTCAGGCGCTGCAACGCAACAACTACCGCCGTAAGGAGGCTGCGCGCGATCTCTTCATCTCAGAGCGCACGCTATATCGACGAATGAAGGCATTAGGCATTGATGACAACTCAAAATAATGATTATGAAAAAGTTAACAAAGATATTTACCATCCTCGCAGTCGCAATTATTGCGTGCGCGTGCGGTTACAAGGTTACCTACAACCTCTCGGGAGGTTCTATTCCTCCACAGGCTCAGACCTTCTCTGTTGCCTACTTTCCGAACAATGCACCTATGGTTGCGCCTACATTGAGTAACGCACTTACCGAAGGCTTGCGCGATAAGTTCTCGCGCCAGACACGCTTGCAGCAGGTCGAGGAGGGTGGTGATTTCGCATTCGAGGGCGAGATTACAAACTATACATCTACCACCTCGTCTGTATCGAGTGGCGACTACGCCTTGCAGAACCGCCTTACAATCACTGTTAAGGTACACTTTCAAAATGCTATCGACCAGACTATGTCGTTTAGTAATAAGACCTTCTCTTCGTATGCCGACTACGACGCTTCGCAGTTGCTTATCGACGTACAGGACCAGCTTATCGAGGAGATTGTCGAGGCTTTGGTCAACGATATCTATATGGCTGCGGCAGGTAACTGGTAGTAGATATGAGAGCGGACAAGCAGAATAATATCGAGCAGCTCTTGGAGCAGTATCCGTGGTGGAGCGCCCTGCGCCTTGCTGTTGCGCGTAATAGCGAGGGTGAGATTAAGGATGCTGCCACACGCCTTATTGCGATGCTCCACCCTACTGCTACGCTTCGCCTCGAGGAGATAGACCTCGAGCGCCTGCGACATGTTAGTGAGGAGGATATTATCGAGCGTTTCTTGAAGCTCGACGACTACCGTATCGTAGCTAAGGATGGCGACGATAGCGACCTCGCGACACCAGAATTGGAGGATGACGAGGAGCTTGTAAGCGAAGAAATTGCAGAAATTTACGAAAAACAGGGGTTATATGCCGAAGCAATTGCCACTTATCGCAAATTAAGTTTGCTAAATTCAGAAAAAAGTATTTACTTTGCACGACTTATCTCAGATATTGAGAAAAAGTCAGCGAAATAGTAACAGAAGATAATTAATTTTACACGCGTTATGTATACATTTTCGATTATTATGATTGTTATTGCAAGTATCCTACTTATACTTGCAGTATTGGTACAGAGCCCAAAGAGCGGTATGGCTGCTAACTTCGGTGCTGCTAACCAGACTATGGGTGTTCGTCAGACAACAGATTTCCTTGAGAAGTTTACTTGGGCAATGATTGCCGCTATCGTATTCTTCACACTTCTTTCTGTTGTAGCACTTCCAAAGTCAAACAAGGCAAACGAGGTTATCGGCATCGAGGAGATCGCTGCTGGTGTTGACCAGGCAACTGCTATTGTTGACGAGACTATTACTGTTGATGGCGAGGACATCGTTCTTGAGGCAGATGCCGAGCAGGCTGTTGCTACTGAGGAGTCTGCAGAGTAATTATTCTGTTAGTTGCATAGAGAGCGTGTCCAACTTGGGTGCGCTCTTTTGTTTTGGAATGGGGTTTGCAAGACCTTAAATATTAACATCTAAAATTGATTTGACTATGAAAAAGTATGTATGCACCGCTTGCGGTTATGTTTACGACCCAGAGAAAGGTGATCCAGAGAATGGTGTTCCAGCAGGCACAGCTTGGGAGGATGTCCCAGAGGATTGGGTATGCCCTTTGTGCGCCCTTGGCAAGGATGTCTTCGAACCAGAAAATGAGTAATTAGAAATTAGTAATTAGCAATGGTTAAAAAGCTTTACCTTTCACTTTGTAGAAGGTAAAGCTTTTCTGTAACTAGGGACAAGGGGCATTAGAGGCATTAGAGGCATTAGAGACCTAAGGGACAATTGATTTTATCCCCTTATCGCTCCTTTCAACCTCTGTACCCTCGCAGGCATTAAATTTCACTTTGAACAAGCGACAGCTACACTATGGGGATAGTGGGTAGCGTGGGTATAGTGGGGATTTCGCCCAGACTCCCCAAAAACCACGGGTATTAAAAATAATACCCGCGCCACAAACGAACTGAAAACTGAAAACTGAACTTTGCGATTAAGGCGAGAGCAGAGCAAGTTTACTTGTTTTGCTGAGCCGTAGCAAAGTAGAGACATTACGAAGTTTTGTCTCAAAGGTGAAAAGTCAAAAGTGAAAACTGAATTTTTGATTTTAGAGGAGCAGATTTGTTCTATCGTATAAATAAAATATCGCGGGATAGTACACGAAGTACAGCCCGCGATATTTTGCATAGGATAGGACGAAGATGCCCTATATAAATCGAAAATTAAAAGTTGTAGCCAACAATCGCATCGGCATAATTGCTCCAACCCTCGGCAGACTTATAAGCCTCTACCGACTCCATAGGCACATAAATCTTACAACCAGAGGCATTCCAATCAAACGCATCCCAATAGCCAAAATCATCCAATATAGCAGTAGGCGGTGTTACAACCTTGCAATATACACTCGTAAGGCTACTGCAACCATAGAATACATGATCTCCAATTGTAGTTACACTATCTGGAATAGTTACACTTGTTAGGCTATGGCAATCAAGGAATGCATAATCTCCAATTGAAGTTACACTATCTGGAATAGTTACACTTGTTAGGCTACTGCAATAACCGAATGCCCACTCTCCAATTGTAGTTACACTATCAGGAATTGTTACACTTGTTAGACTACTGCAATTATCGAATGCATTATCTCCAATTGAAGTCACCACGCCATCAAATAAAATTATCCAGCACTCATGCTCTTCGACATAAACTTGGTTTTTAATATTTGCACCAGAAAAATCTTCTCGCCAAAAGTGAATCGGCTCTGTCGTGCTACCATTGGTATACCAAATCTGGTTGTGTGGGATTTGAATATCTTCGGTATTAGGTCTCTTATTATCCGAGCCCCCGATTAATCCTTTAAGGTCATCAAGCATATCATCTGTACAGCTCACACAGAGCATACTAAATAAAGCAATAAGCAAAAACAGTTTTTTCATAGTGTATGCAGTTTTATTATTTTTGTGTTAAATATTGTAACGTTTTTTAGGACGATACTATTTCATTACAAAATTAAGCAAATTTTTCTAAACACGCAACTAAATATTGGGATATACATATATATAATAAGTTATATACGTCATCTGCGATTTTGGAATAATTACGATAAATATTGAAAAAAGAGGCGATTAGAGTTGCAAAATCGAAAATAATTACTACCTTTGCACCGCATTATGCACAAAAACTAATTAATTTTATTAAACGTATGAACAATTACGAAACCGTTTTCATTGTCACTCCCGTCCTTTCAGAGGCACAGGTAAAGGAGGTTGCTGACAAATTCCAGGGCATCATCACCGAGAACGGCGGTCAAATCGTGAATGTGGAGAATTGGGGCTTGAAGAA
>JAZOSJ010000102.1:0-10122 GCA_045657045.1 Alistipes sp. | reverse complement strand
ATAGAGCGAACCTGCTGCTGCCATCCACTCGTGGAAGTGGGCAACAACCTTGTCTGATGCTGCAGCAAACTGCTCGGCAAACGAGGCGATAACAACACCTGCGGCATAGCCAAACAACACTGGCTCGACATAGTCCCACTGACCTGACAACGAGTCAACGTGGTAGTTCTCCCACAACTTTTTGAGGATATCGTCCTTCTGCGAGAAGAATGACTTAAAGTCGATAAGGATGGCAATAGGCTCACCCTTGATTGCCCGACGGCCGATACGCACACGAACACCCTGGTTGTAGAGCTGCTCACGCCAAGCAGCCATGAGGGTGTTATCCTCCTTAAATTCTGGGTTTGCAGCATCCTGCGAGAAGTCTGGGCCGATAGTGATATACTTATCGCCCAACTGACGCATTACAGTAGGTGCCTTCGAGGCTACAACGGTATGGATACCGCCCACCTTGTTGCACACCTCCCAACTAACTTCGAACAAATAGTTGGGTGTAAGATTTACATTACTCATATATACAGTTTTAATTACAAAAATATCTCTTCGCTAAACAGTAAGAGAAGTCACCACAACCCAATATCTAAGGTCGTGGCGACAATTAGTCATTGTGCAAAGGTAATACAATATATTTAATAAGAAAACTTTTTTTAAAGTTTTTTAATAAATGGCGTAATTTATTGACTGAATGGGCAGTTTTGGAGTGTGAACGGTAGACCATTTTTGGGGCAAAACACAAAAAAAGGGAGGAAATGCTCGGCACCCCTCCCTCTGTTTCGTTGAGATTTTCTATCTTAAAAGTTCCTCAACAGCCCGCCTACCCTCGTCGCCCAAGGAGAGAGAAAAGTCGTTGACAAACAGAGCAATATGCTTATCTATGACATCGTCGTCGAGCTCCTGAGCATGGCTCTTTATAAAGTCGCGCGAAGCCATAGGATTGGCAAAGGCATACTCGATGCTACGACGGATAAGCCGCTCGAGCCTCTGCGCCACATCCTCGCCGAGCTCTCGCAAACACACTATCGAGCCCAAGGGCAACGGCAGCTGCAGCTGGCGCTCCCACTCCAAGCCGAGGTCGGCAACGAGTTCGAGGTTGCGACGCTCATACACAAAGCGACCTTCGTGGATAAGCACACCGGCATCAAACCTACCAAACTCAACAGCCTCGGCAATCTCCGAGAAGAGCATGGGCGTACGCTCGGCGATAGTTGGGAAGAGCCTGCCTACCAACGCATTAGCCGTAGTATATAGGCCTGGAACGGCAATGTGTCGTATAGGCGTAATATCACCCTTGCGGCGTACCAACAGAGGACCATTGCCTCGACCAAGTGCCGAGCCACTATCGAGCAATCTATAACTATTATCGATGGCTTTAAGTATCGCAGTGCTACACTTTGTTACATCTGCCACACTGCTTAGCGCTCGCTGGTTTAGCTGCTCTATATCGTGATATTCCACATGGAACGTAAACCCTTCGAGATCAATGCGTTTGTTGATTATGGCATCGAACATAAAGGTATCGTTGGGGCATGGCGAAATAGCCAGACGTATCTCTCTATTCAGCATATTTAAGGAGTGTTTTAGCAAGGTTTTGTGTGGCAAGCTCTATGTTCCACTTCGCAAAGTCGTCACCCACAATGTTGGACACCGCACGAATCTCCACCGCACGAAAGCCCATTACTGGAGCTAAGGCAAAGAGCGCAGCACCCTCCATATTCTCGACATCAGCATCGCAACACTCGGCATTGCAGCGACATACGGTATTTGAGACAACGTGTCGCAGCTCGGTATATGACTCTACAATGTAGCGCTGAGCAAAGCGCTGGGGAAGCTCCGAGATAACCTCAGCAACAACCTCAACAACCTCGCCAACCTCACATCTTTGCTCGTAGCAACCCGCAATACCTGCAAGGATAACTACCCTACCATGAAGACTCTTTGAAATAGATATTCGGGCAAGGGTGGCGGCAGTCTCCGCCATACCCACGCCCGATATAACCACCTCAGCCTCAGGACATAGATCGCAAAATGCACGTGCCTCAAGCTCCGTTGGGAAGAGAAAAATTGGATTCATAAAATGTATTACACAATACCCTCTACGGTGCCATCTTCGGCAAGGTGTATGTTGCCTGCTTGCGGATTCTTGCTGAGGCCTGGCATACGCATGATGTCGCCAGCCAAAGCTACGATAAAGCCACTACCTGCGTTGAGTTCGATATCCTTGATATTGATCTCGAAGCCCTCAACAGAGCCGTAGCGCTTAGCATCGGCGCTAAACGAGAACTGTGTCTTTGCGATACATACAGGGAGGTTACCCATACCCCACTTCTCAAGCAAAGCAATCTCCTTCTGGGCCTTAGGACCAAATACTACACTACCTGCACCATAGATATTCTTAGCAACCTTAGTAATCTTCTCCTTGATAGAGTCCTCAAGATTGTATGCGTAGTTGATAGGCTTAGATGGCTCTGTCTCGATAAGCTCAACAGCAGCACGAGCCAAGTCAGCAGCACCAGCGCCACCCTCAGCATATGCATTGTTGATTACGCAACGTACGCCCAAATCCTCGCAGTGCTGCATAACCATTGCAATCTCCTCGTCGGTATCGCTTGCAAAGCGGTTGAAGCATACCAAGACTGTCTGACCGAACTTTTTAAGGTTAGCCACATGACGGTCGAGGTTAGCAAAGCCCTGCTTCAAGCCCTCGGCATTAGGCAACTTAATCTCTGTCTCTGGTACACCACCATGCATCTTAAGCGCAAGGGTAGAGGCTACCAAGACTGTCAAGTCTGGCTTAATATCTGCCTGACGACACTTGATGTCGAGGAACTTCTCAGCACCAAGGTCGGCACCGAAACCTGCCTCAGTAACGGTATACTCGGCGTGCGACATCGCCATCTTAGTAGCGATAACCGAGTTACAGCCATGGGCGATATTTGCGAAAGGACCACCGTGGATAATTACAGGGTTGTGCTCGGTTGTCTGCACGAGGTTAGGGTTGATAGCATCCTTCAAGAGCGCCACCACAGCACCTGTAATACCGAGGTCATTAACAGTAAATGGGGTGTCGTCGTAGCGCACACCTAGAACGATGCGACCGATACGAACATACAAATCCTCAACGCTGCGTGCAAGACACAAAATCGCCATAATCTCAGATGCAGGGGTGATATCGAAACCTGTCTCTGTTGGGATGCCATTTGCCGAGCCACCAAGACCCGATACGATGTTACGCAACGAACGGTCGTTCATATCAAGCACACGACGCCACATCACCTTCTTCAAACCAACCTGCTGTGAGCGGTTGTGGTATAGGTAGTTATCCAACAAGGCTGCGATAAGGTTGTTTGCCGAAGTAATAGCGTGGAAGTCACCTGTAAAGTGGAGGTTAATATCCTCGGATGGCAACACCTGAGCATAACCACCACCCGTAGCACCACCCTTCATACCGAAGCAAGGTCCCAACGATGGCTCACGTAGGGCGATGATAGCATTCTTGCCAATATGGTTAAGACCCATACCAAGACCGATGCTTACAGTAGTCTTACCTACACCCGCCTTTGTAGCTGTGATAGCTGTTACGAGGATAAGGTGATTCTTCTTAACCTTAGCATCGTCAATTAGCTTATATGGCACCTTGGCAATATACTTACCATAGTTGAATACCTCCTCATCAGGGAATCCGACACGTGCCGCGATGTCGCGAATATTCTCAAGTTTCGTTTCGCGAGCAATTTCAATATCTGTCTTCATTTTTTATTCTTATTTTAATTTATTCTCAATGTGAATATTTTTCAGTTCGTGTCGCAAAAATAGAGCATCTACTTCAATCTATCAAATAGATATTATCAAACCATTCATCGATTCTCTCAATATCTATTAATATTTGGATATATCCCTTCGCTTTGCCAACTACTCCTTACCGATTACAGCCTCCAACTCCTCAACAGTCAATGGAAGAAGCTTATCGCCGATAAAGCGGCTACCGGTCTCTGTCACAAGGACATCATCCTCGATGCGGATACCGCCGAAGTTGCGATATGCATCCAACGCCTCGTAGTTTACAATACCCTGGAACTTACCCTCAGCACGGCACTTGTCGATAAGCGCTGGGATAAAGTAGATACCTGGCTCGTCAGACATAACAGTGCCTGGCTCTACACGCCAAGAGCCGCGATGGATACAAGTTGCCGACTTAGCAGCGCGCTCAGCAACGGTAGAGAAGTCGAACGAACGCTCGCCGATATTCTCCAAGTCGTGAACATCCATACCCATACCGTGACCAAGACCATGAGGCATAAACATATACAAAGCACCTGCATCGACAGCATCCTCCGCAGTAGACTTGATAAGACCCACACCCTTCAAACCCTCAGCCAACGATAGGTATGAGGCACGATGAATATCTGGATACATCGTACCTGGCTTAATCATATCCTTAACCTCGCTGTGAGCACGAAGCACGATATTGTAAATATCCTTCTGTACGTCTGTAAACTTACCATTTACAGGATATGTACGAGTGTGATCTGAACAGTAACCCTCAACAGACTCACCACCACCGTCAACCAACAACAAACGACCAGACTCCAACACGCCATCGTGGTTATGGTTGTGTAGAATCTCGCCATGCTGTGTTACGATAGTTGGGAACGACACACCCTGACCGTATGACTTAGCAATACCCTCCAAGCGACCAGCAATCTCGCGCTCAACAACACCTGGGCGGCACATACGCATTGCGGTGATATGCATCTGGTAGCCAATCTTAAATGCGCGCTCCAAAGCCTCGATCTCCTCGGCCGACTTCTTCTCACGCATCTCAGCCACGGCGAACATCAAATCAAGTGATTTGCGCTCATGAAGCATATCGAGGCGGATACCAAGCATCTCTGCCATCGAAATCTTCAACTCGGCACGGTATGGAGGGAGGTAGTGCACAGGACGGTTCTGCTCGATAGCCTTACGTAATACGGTGCGCACCTCTGCCAATGGGAATGCCTTATCCACGCCAACCTCTGCGCCCTGCTCCGCGATTGTAGGCATAGGACCTGTCCAGATAATATCCTCTACGGTGAAGTCATCACCAAAGAGCATCGCCTCGCCAGACTCTGCATCGATAAGACCTATCAACGATGGAACATCCAAACCGAAGTAGTAACGGAATGTAGAGTCCTGACGGAAATAGTATGTATTATTAGGATAGTTGTTAGGCACCTCAGGATTTCCTGGAAGAAGAATCAAACCCTTGCCCACTCTGCGTGCTAACTCGGCACGGCGGCTAATATAAGTCTCTTTACTGAACATTGTTTTATAGTTTTAAGTTGTTAATATCTAATTTATTATATGTCAAAAACATTTGTTAGACAAGCCAGACGCCACAAATACTTTATCCTATTTACTGCATCACCTCTTTACCAACCGCTATTTTGTTGTCAGAATAGGTTAGCTGTGAGGCTGGTCGATGGCTAACAAAGCGGAGTTTACTTAGGTAAATGAGCATTTGTTAGACAAGCCAGACGCCGCAGATGACCTATTATCACAACAAAATTATCGCTTAACCTCTTTATACACTTTATCTCCACGGCGCACCTCACTCACGGTCTTTAGCGACATATAGTCTCCCTGCTTAGCACTCTGGGCTGGCAGCTCCTTAACCATAATGCCATCAGCAGTCTGCTCCACGACACCTGTTTTCTCACCCATAAAGAGCAGCGCATCACCCTCCTGCACCTCGCAAGCCTCGACAAGCACCTCGGCAACTCCGATACGCTTGAAGTAGTTGGTGACCTTACCCATGTAGACCTTCTTCAATGTAGCCGAAGAGCCATAGTGCTGGCTATGCTCCACCATAGTCTTAGCAGCGTAGTAGCCACCCCAGAAGTCGCGGTTAAAGACGGTGCGTAGCTTCTCTTTGAGTGGTGCTACACTCTCCTCGTTAAACTCGCCAGCCTCCAACAGACGGAGTGCAGCATCGTAGCTCTCCACAACGCGCTTAACATACTCGCCACCACGTGCACGACCCTCAATCTTCAATACGCGAACACCTGCATTAATGAAGGTATCGAGGAAGTCGATGGTACACAAATCCTTTGGCGAGAGCACATACTGACCATCTATATCGAGTTGCTGACCGCTATCCTTATCCGTAATGGTGTACTTACGGCGACATATCTGACGGCAAGCGCCACGATTTGCCGAGTGGTGCGACTCATGCTCCGAGAGGTAACACTTACCCGACATCGACATACACATCGCGCCGTGCGCGAACATCTCGATTTTCACCAACTCACCCGCAGGACCGCAGATATTCTGCTCCTTGATTTGCTTTGAAATCTCGGCAATCTGCTCCAACGACAACTCTCGCGCCAACACCACAACATCTGCCCACTGCGCAAAGAATTTAACGGCAGTGATATTCGAGATATTGCTCTGGGTAGAGATATGCACCTCGATACCCACCTCGCGAGCATAGAGTATTGCTGCAAGGTCGGTGGCTATGATGGCATCAATACCCTCCGCCTTAGCCCTATCGATGATACGACGCATAACCTCCATCTCGTCATCGTAGATAACGATATTTACCGTGAGGTAGGTCTTAACACCCGCCTCGTGAGCAATGCGCACAATCTCTGCAAGGTCATCAAGCGTAAAGTTCACCGACGACGCAGCACGCATATTTAGCTGCTCAACACCAAAATATACCGAATCTGCACCCGCAGCAATAGCCGCATTCAACGACTCGTAGGAGCCTACGGGCGCCATTATCTCTATATCCTTTCTTGAAATCATACTCTCTTACTTTTTACGACCCATTAAGTTACGAGCAAACTCCACCAAGCTCTCGGTGCGCTCGCCAGCGACAGACAACGTATCGAGCACCGCCAAAGCACGCTCGAATCGCAACTCTATCTGCTGCTCGGCAACACGCTTGACATCGAGTTTATCGTACAGTCTCTTAACAAGTTCTATCTTCTCATCGTCAGAGATGTCCTTACGAAGATGGGTTGTAGTAAGAATCTCACGCTCCTCAGCCGATGCACGATTTAGCGCCTGCACCATTAGGAAGGTCTTCTTACCCTCCAATATATCGCCACCGATCTTCTTACCAAGAGCCGTATCACCAAAGCTATCCAACACATCGTCTTGTAGCTGGAAGGCAAGACCAAGCTCCGTAGCAAAGCGGTAGATTTTTTTGATATCCTCCTCTGAAGCACCCGCCATCGTAGCACCAATCATCGCCGAGCCAGAGAGCAACGCCGAGGTCTTGCGCTCAATCATCTGCATATACTCCTCAACCGAGACCTTAGACATAGTCTCAAAGTCCATATCATACTGCTGACCCTCACACACTTCAAGCGCCATATCCGAGAAGATGCTCATAACCTTCGAAAGAGGCTCCGACGCAACCTTTGCAAGCGACTTATATGCAGTAATCAGCATCGCATCGCCCGAGAGAAGCGCCACATTGCCTCCCCACTTAGCATATACCGAAGGCTTGCCACGACGCACATCTGCGTTATCCATAATATCGTCATGTAGCAGTGTGAAGTTGTGGAAAATCTCTACCGCCAACGCCGCAGGCATAGCCTCGTCAAGGCTACCTCCAAAGGCCTCGGCAGTGATAAGCAACAATACAGGACGCAGGCGTTTACCACCTCCCGACATCGAGTAGATAATCGGTGTATAGAGTAATTCAGGCTCTTCGGGCATAGTTAGCTGCGCAAGCGCCGACTCGAAGAGTTCCAATATTTCGTTGTTTGTACGGGCCATAATATTCGCATAATTAAAATATGGCTCAAAAATACATTTTTTTTTGGAATTATTAAAATAAAATTGATAACTTTGAGCAATTATTTACACAAAAACATTACGCTATGATGAAAAAATATGCCATGGGTATCGATATTGGCGGTACCAATACAGCTTTTGGTCTTGTTGACGAGGATGGAAATGTAGTTGCCGAGAGCAAAATCTCAACAGAGAAATATCGTTTTTTTGACGACTACCAGCCATATATCGAGACTCTCGCCTCAGCAATGAAGACTCTTATCGCTTCACAGCCTGAGTGCAACCTTATCGGTATCGGTGTTGGTGCTCCTAACGCAAACATTCACACAGGCCTTATCGAGACCCCAGCAAACCTTTGGAAGTTCGAGAATCCTAACGATAGCCGTCCAGACTCTGTTCGTATCTTCAACTTTGTTGAAGACCTCGGCAAGCACTTCGATGGTGTAAAGGTGATGATTACCAACGATGCCAACGCTGCAGCTATCGGCGAGATGGTATTTGGTAACGCTCGCGGTATGAAGGACTTTGCGATGATTACCCTCGGCACAGGTCTTGGCTCAGGCATCGTTTGCAACGGCGAGATGGTATATGGTCACGATGGCTTTGCAGGCGAATATGGTCATATTGCAGCTGAGTCACGCGAGACTGGCCGTATGTGCGGTTGCGGTCGCAGAGGCTGTTTGGAGGCATACGTATCTGCTACAGGTATCAAGCGTACAGCCTTCGAGCTTATGGCTACAATGACCTGCGAGAGCGAGCTTCGCTCTATCCCTTACGATAAGTTCGAGGCTAAGATGCTTTCGGAGGCTGCCGACAAGAACGACCCTATCGCTTTGGAGGCATTCGAGCGCACAGGTAAGTACCTTGGCTTGGCTCTTGCCGACCTTACTGCTACCACATCACCTGAGGCAATCATCCTCTTTGGTGGCTTGGCAAATGCTGGCGACTACATTATGCGCCCTACACACAAGTATATGGAGGAGAATCAGCTTATGGTTTTCAAGAATAAGGTTAAGCTCCTTATGAGTGGTATTCAGGATAAGAATGTAGCTATTTTGGGTGGCGCAGCACTTATCTGGAAGCAGCACCTTGAGGCTGTTATTGAGAACTATTAACATTCGCAATAACTAATATAATAAAAGTGAGTCCAGCGCAGATATTGGACTCACTTTTTATATGTTATATCTTCTCTTAACATTATCATAAAACTCAGATACAGTAAGCATTATCGCGCACTCTACAACCCCGCCAAGATCGTAATTCTTATAGCTATCAAAGAGTTTCAACGAGGGCGAAAGGCGCAAATATGAAGATATAATCGGAGGGATACGGTTCCCCATTTTTCGCATCCACGATAGAAGTATGCGATAGTTCTCTTGTGCCGTTTTCCCAATAAAAATTTCGCTATATCGTTGGCGACTAATACCAACCCTATATGGTGCGCGCGCGACCATCAGCTGCTCCCTTATGGGCGAGGAGTGTTTCATATATCCAACAAGCATATTTCTCGCCTTCGTACCCAACGAATCGTAAAGCGTTACTCGACCAAAAAGATACTCCGCAGACTCACGCTTTACCACCCGAGCCAACCCCTCCCATAGCGCATCCAACGCATAGATAGTCAGGACATCACCACTATTTTGATATCGTGGCGACACAAACGAGCGACCAAGCTCGATGCCAGAGGGCAAATAGCTCTTCACAAAACTATCGGAGAGAGCCATATAACGATTTAGCGATAGAGACTCCACCCTCGCACCGCACCCCACAGCATAGCGATAACCACCCATAATCTCACCACGTTCCCTATCCCAAACAACAAGCTGACGATAGGTACCATCCCTATCAGCACTATCACCACCTACGCCATCATCAAGAGCAACACCCACACCTTGATAGGACTCTCGACGTAGTCGACACACCTCCCTAAGCAGTAGCGGTGACGAGCCCCCATCTACCGAGTATATATCAGCATTACAATGAGTTGCACGTCCAAGATACAATGCTTGCTCCAGCTCGCCACACAAGGCTTGTTTTTCAGTCATAAAAACTTTCATTTTTTAATCACAAAAAGTGGTAGATTTTCGTAAAATTTTTCCTATCTTAGCATCGTTATTTTTTACTATGTAAAAACAAGTGCAAAATGAGCATCGAAACATACCATATCCCCGTTATGCTTGAGGAGTGCATCGAGGCACTCAACATCAACCCCAACGGCACCTATGTAGACCTCACAATGGGAGGCGGTGGTCATACCCGCGAGATACTTGCCCACCTTGACACCAATGGGCATCTCTACTCGTTGGACCAAGATCCAGATGCTGTGAGCAACGC
>JAZOSJ010000101.1:0-13653 GCA_045657045.1 Alistipes sp. | reverse complement strand
GGTTGTCTCACCCTCCTCGAGTTTTAGTGCTACGGCAAGCATCGCAGCATTCTCCATTAGTGCTACCATTGCAGGTGTTGCAAGCACTGCCATATCGCCCGATCCAATATACTCTGCGGTGTTACCATCCATAACACGCATTACGCTCTGATGTGTTAAACCTACTTCTAACATTGTTTATTATAGTTTAATAGTTTTTTATATTTGTTTTAATATCCACACAAAGGTAATAAATTCTTAGCACAATGCAATTTTTCGCGATTAAAATCGTATATTTGTGTCATAATGATACTGCCCTACAAGAGTCTTTGCAAAAATATGTATAGCATAAAGTGAGATAATATAAATACTTTTTTTATATTTGTCGTATGAAGCGATTTGTATCCATACTCGTTATACTTGTCGTGCTCTTTGCGGAGTGCAATATCGCCTCGGCACAACGATGGCGACCACTGCGTGGTGTGCGTACCGTTACGTGGGAGGTGGACAATCGTGGTGACTCGGTGATGCGTGTTGAGCTTCTGGATGTTAGGATATATAACCGCAAGCGCGACTTGAAGAACTATCAACGTATGGTGCGTGCGGTAAAGAAGGTATATCCTTTGGCTCAGGAGGCAGCACGACGTATGGAAAATCTCGACGAGGAGTTGGCACGAATGGATAAGAAAAAGGATAGAAAAAACTATACTGAAGCTATCGAGGAGGCACTCACAGAGGAGCTTACACCAATGCTATGGAAGATGACCCGCTACGAGGGTAAGATACTTCTTAAACTTATTGATCGCGAGACTAACCACACGGTATTCAAAATTATCAAGGAGTTTCGCTCAGGGGTTACTGCCACCTTTTACCAGGTGCTGGCGCAGATGTTTGGCAATAATCTAAAACTCGAATACGACCCTACGGGCGAGGATGAAATGCTCGAATATATCGTAAAACAATATCGAGCAGGGGTACTATAAAAAGTGAATGGGTAAATTAGTAATTAGTAGAGAGTAATTATTAATGGTTATTAATGGTTATTAAGGAAAAATCTCTAAACTTTCCTAAATTCCCTACTAAATTATTTAATGGCAAAGCCTTTTAACTCTTACCAATTACTAATTCCTAATTACTCACTACTAATTGGAAAAATCAAGATTTTTCCCTATCTTTGCGCGATGATTGATCGCGAAACCATAGACCGAATACTTGCGGCTGCCAATATCGTAGATATTGTTGGCGACTATGTCACGCTCCGTCGCAAGGGCGTGAACTATGAGGCGTGCTGTCCTTTCCATAACGAAAAGACACCATCGTTCAAGGTCTCACCAGCCCGTGGTATCTACAAGTGTTTTGGTTGTGGTAAGTCTGGAAATGTTGTCCGCTTTGTTATGGATAGCGAGAGCGTTAGCTATCCCGAGGCACTCAAAATGCTTGCTAAAAAGTATGGCATAGAGGTGCGTGAGGAGCAGATGACAGAGGAGGATATAGCTCGAAATAACAATCGTGAGAGTATGTTTGCCCTTAACGCTTGGGCATCGGAGTATTTTCAGCGATATATGATGTTCGAGGAGGAAGGACGCAGCGTAGGTCTTAGCTATTTCTCATCGTTGCGTGGCTTCTCGGATGCTACAATTAAGCGCTTTGGCTTAGGATTCTGCCCATCATCAGGTCATAGATTCTCGGATGATGCTCGTGGTGCGGGATACAAGGAGGAGTTCTTGCTCTCGACAGGTCTTGCCATTGCACGCGAGAGTGATGGCGCTTTACGCGATAGATTCTACGATAGGGTAATTTTTCCAATTCATAATATCTCGGGTCGTGTAGTTGGCTTTGGTGGTCGTACGCTGCGCACCGATAAGAAGGTGGCGAAGTATCAGAACTCGCCAGAGAGCGAAATCTATAACAAGCGTCGTGAGTTGTATGGTCTCTTCTTCGCAAAGAAGGCGATACAGCAGGAGGATATGACTATCCTTGTGGAGGGTTATGCCGACGTAATTTCGATGCACCAAGCGGGTGTAGAGAATGTCGTAGCATCATCTGGAACTTCGCTAACCGAGGAGCAGATACGCCTAATCAGCCGCTTTACAAACAATATTACGCTGATGTTCGATGGCGATGCTGCGGGTGTAAAGGCGGCATTACGTGGTGTAGACCTTATCCTTAAAGAGGGTATGAACGTAAAGATTGTACTTCTTCCAGAGGAGCACGATCCCGATACCTTTGCCCGTGCTAACGATTCAGAGACGCTTAAAGCATATATCAAGGATAATGCGCAGGATTTCCTTGCATTTAAGGCTAAGTTGTTGTTGGGCGAGGCTACATCCGATCCATTGATGCGTACTAACGCGATAAATGATATGGTGCAGAGTATTGCGCTTATATCCAATGAGATAAAGCGCTCGGAGTATGTGCGATACTGTGCTGAAATTATGAATGTCGATCACCAAACGTTGGCTGTGGCAGTGGCGCGACAGTTGGATGGTGTTAAGGGCGATAGCGAGGCTCAGAATTTCCTATTACGTCAGCAGCAGCGCGAGAGAAGTCAGTATCCAGCGTCAGCAATGCAGGTGGTACGCCCAGAGGTGGATAATACCCCTGTGGTAAATAGTATCGAGGGTGGTACAACGCCAGAGACTTTGGAGCGTGAGCTAACGAAGTATCTGCTTAAATATGGTCATTGTAGTTGCGAGGTGCTAAACGATAGGGATGTTGTGACCTTTAACGTTGCGCGTTACATATTTGAGGAGTTGGATGATGATGGCTTGCAGTTCGATATAGAGATATATCGCCGAATTTTAGATATATATCGTGCCGAGTGGGAGCGCTTGGGTGATGGCGTTGCTGTCTCTGCGGATGTCTTTATCAACCACTCGGATATTAACGTATCGTCGGTAAGTATCGACCTCCTAACCTCGGATGATAACTATGTTATTAGCAAGATTTGGGAGCAGAAAGAGGTGCATATTGAGAGTGCTGAGGAGCAGCTTTCGGAGGGTGTACCTAAGGCGATGATGGTATATAAGTGGCGCACGTTGGATAAGCGCATTAAGGAACTGCGTGCAAGCTTAGCAACGGCAGACGAGGAGAATATGAGTGTTATGATGTCGTTGTTGTCGAAGTATCAGGCGGCACGTGTAACGATAGCTCGCACTATGGGACGACTTATATAAAAAAGGGTGTCCTCGGTGCGTTAACGTATCACTACGCTAACAGTGTGCAAACAGAAAATAAACTTAAAAGATGTGTAAAACATATCAAAGATAAAAGAATTAGTTACCTTTATCCGAGAACACCCACTCTGTTAAATGGCAAAAGACGTGCCTAAGTGGTGTGATGTTTGGATGGGCAGATAACTAAAATTTAAGAGATAAGAGATAATGGCTGATTATAAGAATATAAATATCCGCAATAAGCGCGCAACATTCGACTACGAGATATTGGAGGAGTATGTTGCGGGTGTTGTGCTTGTGGGAACGGAGATAAAGTCACTACGTCTTGGCAAGGCATCACTCGTAGATTCGTACTGTTACTTCGAACAGGGCGAGTTGTGGATTAGAAATGTAAATATTGCCGAGTACGCATGGGGTACTTGTAATAACCATGTTCCAAAGCGCGACAGAAAGTTGCTTCTCAACCGCAAGGAGCTAAACAAATTGCAGCGTTCGCTCCAGGATCGTGGACTTACCGTCGTGGGTCTTCGTATCTTTATCAACGAGCGAGGCTTGGCAAAGATTGTTGTAGGTCTGGCACGTGGTCGCAAGTCGTTCGATAAGCGTGAGTATATCAAGGAGAACGATGCTAAGCGCGAAATGGACAAGGCAATGAAGATTAATCGTCGATAACAGAACCAATTATGGCACTTATATTATCTATTGAGACAGGTACAGATATATGCTCTGTGGCGCTATCTAACGATGGCGAGCTTATGGCGCTAAGAGAGAGTAACGAGGGACGCGACCACGCTAAGAAGGTTGCAATCTTTGTTGATGAACTACTCAAAGAGACAGGTGTGCAGCCTTCAGATCTCGATGCTATAGCCGTAGGTAAGGGTCCAGGCTCATACACAGGCTTACGCATAGGTGTCTCCTTTGCTAAGGGTATGTGCTATGCACTAAATATTCCGCTTATTGCCGTAGGCTCTCTTGATGCTCTTGTGCAGGTTGCGCGCGAGGATTATGATGCGGGTATTCTCGATATCGAGGACAACGATTGGAACTTAGCAACGCTATGTCCTATGGTAGACGCTCGCCGTATGGAGGTCTATACTCAGCACTTTACCACCGAAGGTGTTGCTAAGTCGGATGTCTCGGCGGAGATTATTACCGAGGAAACCTTCTCTGATGTGCGCGCGAATGGTAAATTGGTAATCTTTGGTAACGGTGCCGAGAAGTGTTGCGAGGTACTTTCTGATGCACTCTATATATCTGTTACGCCATCAGCGCGCGGTATTGTCGCCCTTGCTGAGCAGGCATTTAATGCAGAAAAGTTTGAAGATTTGGCATACTTTGAGCCGTTTTACTTAAAGGATTTCTTGGTTATACCATCCAAGAAAAAGCTGCTTTAATGCATTATCTTGTTGGGTCTTTTGGCATCTGGCAAAATCAATTAGTAATTAGTAGAGAGTAATTAGTAATAATTTTCTCGATAATCTAAACTAAGATACCACCACATAAAATCAATTACCCCTAAGGAATGTAGTAGGTCTCTACGATCCCTTAGGGGTAATTTGATGGTGTGTTAACTCTATTACTCAACCACCTTTAGCCTTGTGTCTGCTTGTGGTCGGAAGTTGGTTATATATGGCACCTTCTGTGAGTAACGACTTGGTGTTGCGCCACTATCCGCCACCTTCACCCAACTCATAGGACCTGAGTAGTAAGATAGGTTGCTATCGTACCATGATACACTACCGTTACCAGTATTATATGCAAAGATGTCGAATACAATATATGGCGAGCTGTTATAAGAGCCTACCTCGCAGCAAACATTACCACTCTCATCCATACTCATTGTATAGACAGCGTGACGATCGTATGTTAGACTTCCATATTCAAGTACTGCCCACATATATAGTTGCCAATCTCCACTATTCCCCACATAGCAGTAGTTTAGAATCTCAAGGTCACCATTTGCATTTACAATACCATCAACAGCAATTGTTGGGTCGATAACGCTGAGACCATACACCTTTACAAAGTGTGGTGATACAGCATTATGTTCGATATTTACCTCAAATGTTACTGTCTCCTCATTAAATCCTGTTTCAGGGCAATATGTTCTGCTAACTGTAGAACTCCACTTGCCGAGCCAACGCTTGGTCTCTTCCGATGCATTCGCCTCTACAACACAGTTATTTTCATAGTCGTAAGGTATGATTTTAGCTGCATAGTCCCCCCAGCCATCAGCACTTATATAGTCCTGATATGACTCAGCTGGGACATATATCTTACAACTCAATTGAGATGTTGTGTTCCAAAATACAGATACATCTAAATATGGGGGTATCGCAGATTTGCAATAGGTGTCATTCAGGTTTCTACATTCATAAAATGCATTTCTTACAATTGCAGTTACGCTATCAGGTATAGTCACACTTTTAAGAGAATAAGCACTATTAAATGCACATTCACCAATTGTAGCTACACCCTCAGGTATGGTATATTCAGTGATACCCGATCCATTTGCAAATGCGTGGAATGTTCCATCAACGATAAGTGCAAGACCATCCTTTGTTGCAAACTTGCCCTTGAATTCAGTAAGATAAGGACACTGTGTGAATGCTGCATCCTTAATCTCAGTTATACTATCAGGTATTGTGACACTTTGAATACGACACCCTACAAATGCTCCAATGCCGACAGATGTAATGCCATTATGAAGATTTATGTTGTGGATAGAGTTTCCAGAGAAAAATGTATAGTCCTTAATAACTGTAATATTCGCAGGGATAGTTAAATCTGTAACTAATTCATTGTTTAGATATAGATTATGTGCAAAAGTTAATGGGTTGGACTCTTTTTTAGTGAAATCTATCCTACACCACGCTGACAGATCTGTGATATGTACAGCATTAAGGCTGCTGCAATTATAGAATGCACAATATCCAATTGTAGTTACGCTATCAGGAATAGTTATACTTGTAAGGCTGCTGCAACTAGCGAATGCATAATCTCCAATCATAGTTACGCTATCAGGAATGGTTATATTCTCAAGTGTATTGCATTCCATGAATACACAGTCTTTGATTGCAATAACATTGTCAGGTATAATGTATTCCGTAAGTTCTGCTTGTGCAAAACAGGTGAGTGCATCATCTATAATAAGGCAACGACCATCCTCGGTGGCAAATTTACCCTTAAATTCACGAAGATTATCGCAACCCCTGAAAGTCTGACCACCACCATACCAGTTAGCACTTCCTATCGTTGTTACACTTTCTGGAATGGTAATAACCTCTATATTATCACAATCGTAAAACGAAACTCCACCTATTGTTGTTATACTATTAGGGAGAATTATGTTTTTGATATTGTCGCAATCCAAAAATGCAGCATCTCCAATTACGGTTACATCGCCATCAAACTCTATTACACCCTTGCCATCTGCATAAGTGTTAGAAATAATATTAACACCAAAGGTTGTAAGTGCATCTGCGAAGTTGTTTTTCTCTCCACTATATGGTTCAACAATCTCACCATCTACAGATGTGTACCAAATCTGATTATTAGGAATTTCTACAACAATATCCTCATTCTCATCATTCTCGTCACCCTCGCCTGCCTGGTTAATGGTGATACGGTAACTCTCATCGTTTGAGAGTGTTAGGTCAGCATAGCCTGTGCGACCCTCCTTATCCTTATTCTTAGCGACCTTAATCTGGATTTTGATATCTTTGCCCGCCTTGCCACTCATTGGATCAATCTCAAGCCACTCGGCCTCGGTCTTTACCTCCCAGTCGAGCGTAGACTCAAATTTGTAGTTTAGCACGGTCTGCTTGCTTGGAACATTGGCGGTAAGTTCCGTACCCTCAGCAAAAATAACCACGTTCTTATTTTCGAGCTGGTCATCGATCTTCTCATCTACATTCTCGCACGACAACGCAGCGAAAGAGATAAGAAGTAGTGTAAATAATCTCTTCATAGTATTTATGTTAGTTAATAATTTGCAAATGGTTTGTAATACAAAGATATAAAATAATTTTACACCACATCGTATTATTACAAAAGTAGATACTAAAAATCCTCTTGGTTAGCCCAAGAGGATTTCTGCTTGTTTGCGTGCTGCATCGGTAATCTCGCTGCCCGATAGCATTTTTGCGATTTCGTCGACGCGCTCCTTCGCGGTTAGGCGACGGATATTTGTTCGCCCCTCCTCCTTATATACCACAAAGTGTGCACCACTCTTTGAGGCAACCTGAGGTAGATGGGTAATGTCTATAATCTGCATATTCTCGGATAGACCTGCGATAATGCTACCCATGGCGTCGGCAATACGTCCCGATACTCCTGTGTCAATCTCGTCGAAGATAACGGTAGGTAGTTGCTTGCGCTCGGCAAGTAACGACTTCAACGACAGCATAATGCGCGAAAGCTCACCTCCCGATGCAATGCGCTCTACAGGGGCTGGCTTTGTAGTTGGGTTTGCGCTAAACATATAGGCAATGCTATCTGTGCCAAGTGGCGTGAACTCAGCAGTAGGAGTTATCTCCACGTTAAAGCATACATCAGCCATACCTAGTTGGTTGAGCGTGGTGATAATATGCTCTTCAAGTACATTGCATACACCCTTGCGGCTCTTGCTAAGTCTATTTGCTGCTGTGTGACACTCCTCCTCCATACTCTCGATTCGCGCTTTAAGCTCCCTTAATGCAGTATCGCTATTGTCGATTGTGGCAAGGCGCGCTTCGAATTCCTTGAACTTAATGAGTAGGTCGTCGTAAGACTCGGCGCGATGCTTCATCTCCAACGAGTAGATGGTGTTTAGTCTATCACTAAGCTTCTGCAAGGTCTCTGGGTCGGCATCCAGATGCTCAACCTCATCACCCGCCGTTGCACTGAGGTCTTTAAGCTCAGCAATAACTGATTTTAGACGTTCGGCAATAGCAACGCCGGTAGGGTATTTCTCGCCTAACGAAGATAGCTCTCTCTCTGAACGACTAAGTGAGATAATCGCTCCAAGTTCTTCATCATCAAGCGTATTGCGTAGTGTTGTCAGTGCCTCGTTGATATTGTCGGCACTCTCCAATATTGCTAACTTCTGCTCGGTCTCTGCCTGCTCGCCCTCTTTGAGTTTTGCGGCGCGTAACTCCTCTACGGTATAGCGCAACCACTCCTCGTCCTTGCGTGCTGCCTCCATATCTTCCGCCATCGTGCGATACTCCGCGCGTAGCTTGCCAAGAGAGTTGAGTAGCAGGGTGTACTCCTCCAAAAGAGACTTGTTTTGAGCGATGGTATCGAGTGTAGAGATGCGGAAACTCTCCGAAGCAAGGATTAGATTCTGGTGCTGCGAGTGTATATCTACGAGCTGTGCACCTAGTTCTTTAAGTGTTGTAAGCTGCACAGGCATATCGCCAACAAACGATCGACTCTTGCCCGCAGGAGTGATGATACGGCGAATCGAAATCTCACTTTCGTAGTCGAGGTCGTTATCCTCGAAAAACTCCTCTAAGCCAAGACCCTCGATGTTGAATATCGCCTCGATAACGCAGTTGCGCTCCAAGTCTTTGGTTGCGTTACCCTCGTTCTTAGCGCCCAACAATAGACCCAATGCACCCAACAAAATAGACTTACCAGCACCCGTCTCACCTGTGATGATGTTAAGGTGTTCGTCCCACTCCACAGAGAGTGAGTCGATAAGTGCATAATTCTCTATTGTTAGGCTTTTAAGCATTGATTATAAGGTGTTTATCTCTTTATTATCTCAATCTTGTCGACGATAATCTTTGCAACATCGCGCTTCGACATCAACGGGTGCTCCTCGTTGCCGTTTCGGTCGATAAGGGTTACTTTGTTGGTGTCGCCACGGAAGCCTGCACCAGCATCTTGAAGCGAGTTAAGGACCACGAAATCGAAGTTCTTGCGCTGTAACTTGCCCTCAGCATTTGCCTCCTCGTTGTCTGTTTCAAGGGCAAAGCCAACCAATACACGGTTACCCTTTGTTGCGCCCAACTCCTTTGCTATGTCCTTAGTACGCTTAAGCTCGATGCGCATATCGTCATCGGATTTCTTCAATTTGCGGTCTGCAACACTAACAGGTGTGTAGTCTGCAACTGCGGCACACATAACACCACCATCGGCATTCTCCCACTCCTTAACCGCTGCGTTGTACATATCCTCTGCCGAGAGTACGTCGATGCGCTTAACGCCCTTAGGCGTAGGTAGGGTAGTGCGACCACTGATAAGGCTTACCTCAGCACCACGCGATGCCAACTCCTCGGCAATGGCATACCCCATCTTGCCGGTAGAGTGGTTGGTGATATAGCGCACAGGGTCGATAGCCTCTATCGTAGCTCCCGCAGTAACGATATAGCGCTTACCCTCTAAGCTCTTTTTTTTTTCTTGCTCGGCAAATATAGACTTTACTTGCTCTACGATATCCTCAGGCTCTGACATGCGACCCTTACCTACAAGACCGCTTGCCAATTCGCCAGCCTGTGGCTCGATGATAGCTACACCGCGCTCAGCGAGAGTCTTCAAATTCTGCTGTGTGGTGACGTGTGCATACATGTCAAGATCCATTGCAGGGGCAACAGCTACCTTCGAACGTGCTGAAAGATAGGTTGTTAAAAGCAGGTTGTCGGCAATGCCTGTAACCATCTTAGAAAGTGTATTTGTCGTTGCTGGTGCTATAAGAAGCATATCTGCCCACTCGCCAAGCGATACGTGAGAGTTCCACTCACCATTCTCAGGGTTGAAGAACTCGACAAGAATCGGGTGCTTCGATAGTGTGGCCATAGTAAGTGGTGTGATAAACTGCTTTGCAAGCGGAGTCATCACCACTCTAACCTCGGCACCCTCTTTCACTAAAAGACGGCACAGCATAGCTGCCTTATAAGCTGCTATGCTGCCTGTTATACCGAGTATAATATGTTTACCGTTTAGCATTGCTACTACTTGTTTCCGTGACGGAAGTAAACCTCGCCATCAAGGAACTCCTCAGTAGCGATAAGAGCAGGCTTTGGTAGACGCTCGTAGTAGCGCGAAATCTCGATCTGCTCGCGGTTCTCGAAGGTTTCCTCTACTGAGTTGTCAGATGGTGCAGAGAAATCAGCAAGCTTACGGTTAAGCTCTGTTTTTAGCTCAGCTGCAATCTGGTTAGCGCGACGAGCGATGATGTTAATGCTCTCGTAGATGTTACCAGTAGGTGTGTCGAGGTCGACCAACTTGCGAGTTACTGTGTTACTTGGAACGTTCTTCTTAATCTCCATAGCTTATATTGTTTTATACGTTATCTTCTGTTTTGCGGTTTTTGTCAATGAAGTTGCGGGCATCCTTAGCCATACGAGCCAACTCCTTGCCGTGCTTCGATTCTGGATATTCTCCGATAAACGAATAGTAGTGGTCGAGCATCGCAAGGTAGCGATCCAACTGTTTGGACTCCACAGAGTTCGATGCAAGACGATATGCCGAAACAGTCGTGTAGTACATCATGTCCTCGCGGTGTGGTGACTCTGGATACTGCTTCATCGCATTCTTGAAGGCTACAATTGCCGACTTATATCGACCAATCTTGAAGTAGGTGAAGGCATTGAGGTAGCTCTTCTGCATCAATCGTCCCGAAAGCTCGTCGAGCATATCGTTGAACTCTTCGAGATTCTCCGAATTTGGATAGCGCGAGATATACTCGGTGATGGCGATAATAGCCTGCGATGTCACGGTCTGGTCACGCTCTGGAGATGGTGACATATAGTAGTGACATAGCGCATACATGCCCTCTGCCTCCTCGATAAATGGACTGCGGGCAAACTTACGGCGATACTCATCAAGCGCCATTGAAGCCTCGTCCCAGCTGTGAAGCTTGAACTTGCATCGTGCGTTGTAGAATGAGAGTGAGTCCTCGCGAGGTGTGCCCATATAGACGTGACGACAAGTTTGGAATAGGGTAGATGCCTTATCCCATTTCCCCTCATTGTAGAGCGCAAGTGCCTGATCGTAAACATACTGAGGGTCGCCACTCTTGATTGCCTCATTAACAACGCTACAAGATAGGGTGGCTACCGCAATAGATACGAATGCTACAATATATCCAAAAAATCGTCTCATTACTCCTTAATTTTTAGTGCTTATAAGCCAAAGCGCACAAAGTTACACAATATTTTTGATTTAACGAATAATATATCAAATTAATTGTGTGACAATTTGTCTGTATTTCGCTATAACTTAGCTTTGATAGACAATATTACAAAAGAGAGTGAATAAAAAGTGTATTTTGTCGTTACGCTTGCCCTCAAAATGCTCATTTACGCTCAGTAAACTGCGCTTTTTCGGGCTTCGAAGCCTAAAACTACATCTTTTTATTCACTCTCTTAAATTATGGGGCTGGCTAAATTACTTTTTAGTCAGCCCCAATTCTTTGATATCGGATTTTCACGACTCTTGCTCCTGGTCGTAAGTGTACTCAACCTCTGATTTGTAGTCACCGTGGTCATTCAACGTGTGGTTTACAGTCACCTTGATTGTTGCCGATGTAGTAAGAAGGTTACCCTTGATAGTTGTGAGGTGGTTGCGCTCAATTGGAATAGGCATATTGAAATCGTGACCAACAATCTCCTTGTTGTTCTCATCCCACAATGATAGGGTGAAATTGACCTCGCTCTCGCCTATTGGTGTTGCCAAAAGGTAGTCGGTAAATAGGGTCATATTCTTCTTCTCTCCCTCGACTTCTGCATCGATACCTGCGGTGTAGAGACCACCATTTGCAATATTATACTCGAAGGTTAACTCCTTCTCAGGACGGATAGAAGATACGTTGCCACTTACTGCATTGAAACTCTTGAATAGCTCGCAGTTATAATATGTTACCTTAGCCTTTGCTGGAACTGCGTAGTTGGCTATATAGTCGTAGTCTTCTGTTACTACTCGAAGTTTACCAAATGGTCGTTTTAGCTTGAACGACTTGACGTTGTCGGATACGGAGATGGTCGCCTTCTCTGATACAAAGTAGGCGTCGCGTGCCTCGTTCATTGGGGCTGTCATACTATCCTTCAAGGTTATCATGCGCATATCGGCAGTGTCGTAATATAGGTCAGTCTGCTCGCCCTGGTTTACAATGTCTGCAAATACCACAAATTGGTAGCTCTTGAATGTTTGTAGCTGAATCTCGAAAAATACCTCCTTGCCAGCAGTGTACTTGTCTAGGATTCTTACCTGACGCTTAGCTACGGGTGCGCCTGAGCCATTGTCATTGGCATTGTAAACCTCGAGGATATAGCGCAAGTCGTATTTCTGCCAATCTGCGTCGTTGAAATTGACGATAGCGCCGAGCGCGCTGTTGTAACCTGTTGCCTCCTCCGCGCGTGTTGCGACATCCTCAGCAGATAGATATAGCTTAACATCTACAAGTGCGCCATCGCCATCTTGTTTATGCTCATTTTGGCAGGCTGTAAAAAGTAGTGTCAACGCCAAAAAGGATAAAAACTTTCTCATTGTGAAATAGTTATTTAGTTTTGTATCGATTATCATATTCTCTATATACCTCTAACTCTCTTGGGTTTTGCCATTGTGTGATGCTACACACTTGGGGCCAAAACCATATACTTTTCGCTCAAAATGGTATATATACTACAAAGTTAGGAAATTTTTATCAAACTGCCAAAATTTTATGCTTGCCGTGCAAATAAAAAATAGAGACTACCCGAAAAGGATAGTCTCTGTGTTGTTATCTAAGTTGTGTGTTACTCTGCAACAACAGCGAACTTGATAGTAGCCTTAACCTCGCGGTGAAGCTTAGCAGTAGCCTCGAACTCGCCAAGAGTCTTAACTGAGTCTACGCTGATGTTCTTGCGGTCAACCTCGATACCCTTCTCCTGCAATGCAGCTGCAAGGTCAGCAGCGGTGATAGCACCGAAGATCTTCTCCTCCTCAGCCTTAGCTGTAAGAGTAAGGTGAAGGTTGTTGATAGTCTCAGCCAAAGCCTGAGCGTCAGCAAGGATCTTAGCGTCCTTGTGAGCGCGCTGGCGAAGGTTCTCAGCCAATACCTTCTTTGCAGAAGCTGTAGCAGCCTTAGCGAAACCCTGAGGAATCAAGTAGTTGTTAGCATAGCCAGGACGTACGTTAACGATGTCGTTTGCGTAGCCCAAGTTCTCTACGTCTTTGATAAGAATTACTTCCATAGTCTCTCCTCCTCTTTATTATTTCATATTATCGGTTACGAATGGAAGAATAGCCAAGTGGCGAGCACGCTTAACAGCCTGAGCTACCTTCTTCTGGAACTTCTGAGAAGTACCAGTGAGGCGACGAGGCAAAATCTTACCCTGCTCGTTAAGGAACTTCTTCAAGAACTCACCGTCCTTATAGTCTACATACTTAATACCGAGCTTCTTAAAGCGACAGTACTTCTTCTTCTTAACATCAACTGATACTGGGTTGAGATAGCGAATCTCAGATGCACCCTGCTGTGTGTTCTCTGCCATAGTTTACTCCTCCTGTGATTTGTTAGCAAGCTTAGCGC
>JAZOSJ010000100.1:0-6657 GCA_045657045.1 Alistipes sp. | reverse complement strand
AGTTAATAATCTTTGTCCTTTACTGCTTCTGTTTGTTTGCGAAGATAGCGAATTATCGCTATCTTCGCTTTGCTTCTGCAAATATAGAATGACACTGATAAACACACGCCGTAGGCACCTTACTTTTCAGTTTTCACTTTTCAGTTTTCAGTTCGTTGGTGGGTTATATTCATTAGAACTCATCATAACTTATTAGAACTCAGATAGCGACAAAAGGTTCGGAATCTACCCCTCGAACTGCGAGAGGCTAAACGAGTGGCTCTTCTTCTTAGGGTTGCGCGACCAGATAAGAAGAGTAACGATAGCAAAAAGCATATAATATATCGCTATCGTCACGGGTGAGAGGGAGTGTTGCACGCTTGCAAATGGCAATGCTGCGAACCACTCGACAACGCTATTTTGCACCGAAGCAAGCCACTCGGCACATAGGGCAAAATATTGCGCTATGGGGTGCGGAAGAATAAGAGTCATAACACCGCAACCAACAATCATATATGCGGTTATAAGCACCACAGGTGTAGCCACAACGCCCACAAGAGGGATATTATCAAATGTTGCAGAGACTACCGGCATAGTCCACAATGTTGCCACAGCACCAATAACAAAGGTTGAGGCAAGCGATCTCACAAAGCGGCTCTTAAACCTAATATTTCGCACTATTGGCGTGCCCCACGCCACGATACCCACAACGGCAAGCACAGAGAGCTGAAAGCTAATATCGTAGAGTGTCTGCGGGTTATAGCATAGCATCATAAATATCGCAAATGCAAGGGCATTAATCGGGTTATAGTGCGCGGTGCTATTCTTCACAAGTATCAGCACGCTAAACATCAGCGCCGCACGCACAACAGAGGGCGAAGCACCACTTATCACGACAAACAACCATAGCACCGCAACGGTCAGAATATCTGCCACTATATGTCCGCGATGAACGAGTTTCAGAGGGTTGAGTAACAAGCTGATAACAAGCGCTATAATACCCAAATGGAGACCCGACACCGCCAAGATATGCGACAACCCCGTAGCGGAGTATGCCTCGCGCAATTGCGCAGGCATACGATGGCGCGAGCCTACGACCATGCCCTCAACAACGCTATGCGAGGCTGTATCGCGCATATAGCGCCCCAGCTTCTCAATGGCATAACGACGCAGACCACCCGCCTTATCGCGCTCTATATCAATAATTTGCCCATCGGAGATGTCAATACCGCCCACATAGCCACGGTTATGCATCAGGGCGTTATAATCGCCATATTTCGATATGCGCTCCCTGAGTTCGCCCACGATATGCACCCTATCGCCATAGGTCACGCTATCGGTACGCAGCCACAACTGCACGCGCTCCTCTGCCTTGTACCAAGAATCATCATCCAGCCACCTCTCAATACGACCCTCAGCAACACTATAACCCTCGCGCTCGGCAATAGGACTAACAATGTTAACCTCCATCTCAACAGCACGATTATAGGGTGTTGTAGCCGTGCTTTGACGAAGCTCTACGACAAGCCCACCAAATAGTATAATAAGCAGAGCAACAAAGCAATACGCCACACCTTGCGGACGAGCATAGAGCGCCCCGATAGTGGCAACAACCATAGCGCCACAGATAATAAAAAGTGGCGTATGGAGGTTATTTGCAAGGATTATTCCAGCAATAAAGGGTATGATAACAAGGAGCATCGGCATCGCCCAAAGACGGTGCTTCAATCTCTCCAACGAGAAACTATTATGCCAACGCTCTAATATCGACATCTGTCGCTTTCAAAAGTTTGGACGTTTAAGGCTTAATGAATCTAAGCACCGCCGCGCTAACGCCCTCGGTAAGAGCAAGATTAGCATTTGTATAAACACCCATCAACTGCTGTATGCGGTCGGAAGTATCGGCACTTTTGAGAATATGCGTCATCTGCTCGAAGTGGATATGCTCGCCATGTTTTGCGCGCGCCATCAACTTCTCGGCATTATCCTTTGTAACCTGAATATCTCTACCCCCCGAGATTATAAGCGCGGGCTGCTCCACACGCGACATAAGCTCCGCAGGGTCGAACGCCATAGAGCTACATAGGAATGGCTGCACCGAGGGATGGAACAACGATAATAACTCTTGCGGAATGCTCTCCACAGGCACGCTTTCGCCCGCCTTGATACGCTTCATAATGGTTGTAGCTGTCACCATTAGCCCTATATATTGTGGCACAAGCTGTGCCGAAAGCTGAGCGCTAAGTATCTGATCCATAGGGTATCCAGGGCAGCATAACAGCACCAAGCTATCAACCTCAATATCCTCTCTTAGAGCAAGGTGCAAGGCTATCTCACCACCCTCGCTATGACCCGCAACAACAACCTTTTTGAAGCCCTCGCCACGCAAATAGTCGATACAGCGCGCAGCATCATCAACAAAATCATTAAAAACTAAATTTGGGATTGTTGTAGGGTCGTTAAGAGTGCTGCGACCTATGGCACGCTTATCGTAGCGCAGAACGGCAACGCCACCCTTTACCAAATCGTCCGAGAGCATCTTGTAGGCGTAGGAGTTAAGCCCCTGACCCGAGTTGCCATTTCTATCTGTTGGACCCGAGCCAGCAACAATCAAAACTGCGGTATCGCTACCACCCATTGGGGTATTTAGAGTTGCAGATATATCGCCCCAATCGCAGGTAATCGTCACCTCGCGCTCCTGAGCGACGACTGAACAAATAGCAAATACCATCGCTATAATCGAAAGAAATAATCTATTCATAATTAAAGGTTTAAGTCTGCAAATGAATCTTCTACTACACCGCGCAGATGCTTGCGATTGACGTGGGTATATACCTCCGTAGTGGAGATACTCTCGTGCCCCAAGAGCTCCTGCACCTGACGGATATTCGCCCCGCCCTCCAAAAGGTGCGTAGCGTAGGAGTGGCGCAGGGTGTGGGGGCTGATACTCTTATCTATACCCGCCAACATCGCCGCCTGCTTTATTATGGTAAATACCATAACGCGTGTTAGCGGTTCGCCACGGTTGTTTAGAAATAGTGTCGCCTCGCTCGCGTGCTTTGGTCGACGCAACTCCATATATAACTGAATCTTATCCCTCGCCGCCGAGCCTACGGGCACAATACGCTGCTTGTCGCCCTTACCTATCACGCGGATATAGCCCTCACCAAAAAAGAGGTTGTCTATGCGTAGTGTTATAAGCTCCGAGACACGCAACCCCGTAGAGTACAAAACTTCGACAATGGCATTATCTCGACAACCCTTTACCGTAGTCATATCGAAGGTCGAGATTATGGCATCAACCTCCGCCACGGTGAGCACATCTGGTAGCGTACGCTCCTGACGTGGGGTCTCAACGCTGTCGGTGGGCAACTGATCTATCTTTTCGTTGATTAGCAAGTAGTTGTAGAAGCTCTTTATGCCGCTGAGCTTGCGCGCCTGCGACTTGCCACTAAGTCCCTTGCTATAAAGACGCGCCAAATATTTAGATATAATCTCTGGCGTAACACCCTCTGGCGTAGCGGTGAAGTAATAGGAAACATAACTCATAAAGTCGTCGAAATCACGCATATAGGCATCCACGGTATTCTCCGAAAGACGCTTCTCGGTGCGGATATACCTTTTGTACTCCTCTCTATATTTCGACCACTTTTTTGCAATATCTGCCATAGACGTAGACCATTTATTGGTCACAAATTTAGTGAAATAATTTGAAAGACGATTGCTGACACGATATATTTCGTTGCTACAAACAAACTGAAAAGTGAAAACTGAACTTTGCGATTAAGGCGAGAGCAGAGCAAGTTTACTTGTTTTGCCGAGCCGTAGCAAAGTCGAGGCATTACGTAGTTTTGCCGCAACTTTGCGATTAAGGCGAGAGCAGAGTGTTTTTATAAGGGTTGTTAAAGGTTATTAAGGGTTTTTAAGGGGGATTAAGGGAGAGAGCAGTGAGAGCAGTGAGAGCAGTGAGAGCAGAGAGCAGTGAAACTGAGTATCACAATTTAAATAAATCTCTGCTCTCTCTGTCCTCCCTACTCTCTCTGCCCCTCTCTTAATTTTCCACAGCTTTAGCTGTCGCTCCACAGGAGCGAAACCACACTTTTCACTTTTCAGTTTTCAGTTTTCAGTTTGCTTGTCACCCTGAGCATTGCGAAGGGTCTCGCGGATTGTGTTGTCACTCTTTGTTCGCACAGCCTTACATCCCGCAAGATGCTTGACTTTGTTCAGCATGACACCCCGCAGGTATTAAAAATAATACCCACACTACGGTTGACCATAGCGCGGGCAGTGAGCTTATTACAAAGTTATATGTTGTGGCTATTTTGAAGCTGCTCGCAGTTTGGGAAAGCGGAGTTTACTAAATGTAAATGAGCATTTAACAAACAAGGCAGATGCCAAAAGAGCCGAACAGATAAGTTTGTACACAAGAAAATTAAAAGTCATAGCCAACAATATCAAACGAATACCAACTCCAACCACTTGCACTCTTATACGCCTCTACCGACTCTGCGGGCACATAAATCTTACGACCTGAAGCGTTGACACCGAACACGGAAGAACCTCCAGTTGGCGGTGTTGTAGCCTTGCAATATACACTTGTAAGGCTGTGGCACAGATAGAATGCATAATCTCCAATCTCAGTTACGCTATCACCAATAGTTACACTTGTAAGGCTACTGCATTCAGCGAATGCCTGCTCTCCAATCTCCGTTACGCTATCAGGAATAGTTACACTTGTAAGGCTGGTGCAACTATCGAATGCACGCTCTCCAATCGTAGTTACATCACCGTCAAACTCTATTACACCCTTGCCATCTGCATAAGTGTTAGAAACAATATTAACACCAAAGGTTGTAAGTGCATCTGCATTATTGTTATACTCACCACTATATGGCTCTACAATCTCGCCATCTGTAGAGGTATACCAAATCTGATTGTTAGCGATAGTAGTAACTGACGAATCATCTCTACCGATAAAATCATCGAGTTTCTCATCTATCATTTCGCAGGACATAGCCACGAAAGCAAGCGTAAAGAGTAAAAATAGCTTTTTCATAATATGTTTGTGATTATCCGTTTATACACTACCACAAATATACTAAACTTTTGCTGAGCAGGGCAATAATTCCAAAGATTTTTGCGATTACGTAGTAAATATTTACAAAATTCAGGAAAATATTTCGTGGTATGAAAAATTTTACATAACTTTGAAGATGCTAAATAGAATTAATAGATCAAACCTAAAACAATAAAGATATGAGAAAACTACTTCTCGGTGACGAGGCTATTGCACAGGCCGCTATCGACTCAGGTCTGTCGGGTGTTTATGCATACCCAGGTACGCCTTCAACTGAAATTACAGAGTACATTCAGCTACGCGAGGAGAAGCGTGGCGATGTTGAGGACAAGATCTTCTGCCGTTGGGCTACAAACGAGAAAACCGCTATGGAGGGTGCGCTCGGTATGTCTTATATGGGCAAGCGCGCTTTGGTGTGTATGAAGCACGTTGGTATGAACGTGGCTGCCGACCCATTTGTTAACTCTGCTATGACAGGCGTTAATGGTGGCTTGGTGGTTGTTGCTGCCGACGACCCATCTATGCACTCATCACAGAACGAGCAGGACTCACGTTTCTATGGCAAGTTCGCTATGATGCCTATCTTCGAGCCATCATCACAGCAGGAGGCTTACGAGATGACACGCGCTGCATTTGAGCTTTCGGAGGCTGTGAAGCTTCCAGTGCTTATGCGTGTAACCACACGTATGGCGCACTCACGTGCTGTTGTTAACCTTACCGACGAGCCACGCAAGCAGAACGGCATCAACCGTCCTGAGGATGTTCGCACTTGGATCTTGTTGCCAGCATTTGCTAAGCGTCGCTACGTACAGCTACTTGCTCAGCAGGACGACCTTATGAAGGCATCTTTGGAGTCTAAGTACAACTTCTATAAGAGGGGCTCTAATCCAGAGTTGGGTGTTATCACCACAGGTATCGCCTACAACTACTATATGGAGAACGTTGCAGGTTGCGAGGAGCGTAGCCTTGTAAAGGTTTCGCAGTATCCACTTCCAGTAGCTCTTATCGAGAAGATGGTTGGGGATGGCGCTAAGGAGATTCTCGTTATGGAGGAGGGTCAGCCTGTTGTTGAGGAGATGGTACGCGCTATCGTCCCTTCAACAGTTGCGGTTAAGGGTCGTTTGACCGGCGATTTACCACGTGTAGGTGAGCTTACACCAGACTCAGTACGCGCATCGTTGGGTATGGCCAAGTTGGAGAACCTCGATGCTGACGACATCGTTGTAGCACGTCCACCAGCATTGTGTCAGGGTTGCGGTCACCGCGATATGTACAAGGCGTTGAACGAGGTTGCTGCTGAGTACGAGAACCCACGTATCTTCGGTGATATCGGTTGCTACACTCTTGGTGCGTTGCCTCCATTCCAGGCTCTACACGCCTGCGTTGAGATGGGTGCATCTATCACTATGGCTAAGGGTGCTTCGGATGCAGGTCAATTCCCAGCATTCGCAGTTATCGGCGACTCTACATTTACACACTCAGGTATGACAGGTCTTCTCGACTGCGTGAATTCTAAGGCTAACGTTGTTGTTGTTATCTCTGATAACCTCACAACAGGTATGACCGGTGGTCAGGACTCTGCGGGTACAGGCAAAATCGAG
>JAZOSJ010000099.1:0-4777 GCA_045657045.1 Alistipes sp. | reverse complement strand
GTCGTTACGCTTGCCCTCAAAATGCTCATTTACGCTCAGTAAACTCCGCTTTTTCGGGCTTCGCAAGCCTAAAACTACATCTTTTTATTCACTCTCTTAAATTATGGGGCTGCTAAATTACTTTTTAGTCAGCCCCATACCTATATATATTTATGTATTTTACTCCTCGAAACCAAATACCAATCTGCGCTGGTGGATTGGTAGTTTTTGTATATGTGGCGCAGGGTTGTCTTTGGGTAGACCAAATGGCATTTGCGCTATAAGTTTCCAATGTTTATCTATGAGCCAGCGTTCGCTAACAGCTTTGTCGATGATAGGGTTATAGTGTTGGAGTGACGCACCAAAACCCATATCTTCCAACGCTGTCCATAGGGCAAATTGCAACATACCGGAGCTTTGCTCTGACCATCGACTCACATTCTCGGCATAGTCTGGCGCATCTCGGCGTAGTTTGTCGAGTATGGACTCGTCCTCGTAGATAAGTATCGTGCCAAATCCCGAACGAAAGGCGTTGTGTAGTTTTTGGCGCGTTTTGTCGAATATGTCGCTCGGAATACGACTCTTTAACTCCTGCTCTACAATATCCCATAGTGCTAAATGTTGCTCGCCAAAGAGTACAACAACCCTTGCCGACTGCGCATTGAATGGCGATGGCACAACGGAGAGTATCGTGTCGATAGTGTCGAGAATATGCGCGGTAGACACCGGAGAGATATTCTCAAGAAGGTAGTTGCTGCGGCGGTTGATTATCGCCTCTATAAATGTGCGTGACATAATAATGAGTGAATAAAAAGTCTATTTTGTCGTTACGCTTGCCCTCAAAATGCTCATTTACGCTCAGTAAACTGCGCTTTTTCGGGCTTCGCAAGCCTAAAACTACATCTTTTTATTCACTCTTATGCAATTAGAGTGCCACGCTTAGTATAGCTTAATATATTCGTAGGTGTTGCCTACAAGGGTCAAATATCGCTCGAATTCCTCACGCGAGATAACGACAGTAAAGCGGTTGTCGTTAGGGTGAAAACTGAGTGATGGTTGCTCGCGTAGCGTCTCGTCGAGGAAGAGGTGAACGTGGTTCTCGGGGTCGTTGATAAGACCAAATGGCGACACCGAGCCAGGACATAGACCGAGCCACTTATCCATACGCTCAGGTGAGGCAAACGAAAGCTTGCCCTGATGCAAGGCGTGCTCGAGGTCGTGGATTGCCATTGACTGCTCCGAGTCAAATACTACCAAGTAGTGGCGGTTGCCCTTGTGGTTGCGGAAGAATAGATTTTTGCAGTGCTTCGATCCATCCTTGCGCCAATATTGGCGTGCTATCTCGATGGTTGGAGCCTCTGGGTGCTCATACCAGGAATAGTTGATGTTGTGCTCGTCGAGCCACTTGAATACTTTATCGCGTCTTTCCATATTCTGAAATAAAGGTTATAATCATTGCAAATGTAGTAAAATTGTAGAATATCTTGTTGCAAACGAGAAATAAATTTTATAACTTTGTAAGGATATTTTAGTGATTAGTAACTAAATCGATATATATTATGAATGTAAAGAGCATCAACGAGAAATTTGTTGAGAAATTTGGCGCTTCGGGCGAGTTGTTTACCTCTCCTGGCCGTGTGAATCTTATTGGCGAACATACTGATTATAACGGTGGTTTTGTCTTTCCTGGTGCTATCGATAAGGCTATGGTAGCAGAGATTAGACTTAACGGCACGGATAAGGTGCGTGCATACTCTGTGGACTTGAACGATTACGCAGAGTTTGGACTACGCGAGGAGGATGCTCCTACGGCGAGCTGGGCGCGATATATCTTTGGCGTATGTCGTGAGATTCAGAAGCGCGGCGGCAAGATTGGTGGTTTCGATACAGCCTTTGCTGGCGATGTGCCACTTGGTGCTGGTATGAGCTCTTCGGCGGCGTTGGAGTCTGCGTTTGCGAATGCTCTCAATGAACTATTCTCGCTTGGTATTGATAAGTTCGAGCTTGCTCGTATAGGTCAGTCTACCGAACATAACTACTGCGGTGTTAAGTGTGGTATTATGGATCAGTTCGCATCGGTGTTTGGTAAGGCTGGTCACTTGATGCGCCTTGATTGCCGCTCAATGGAGTTCGAGTACTTTCCATTCGACCCAGAGAAACACGGCTATAAGGTTGTGTTGCTCGACTCGGTGGTAAAGCATGAGTTGGTTGGCTCGCCATACAATGACCGTAGAGCGTCGTGTGAGAGGGTAGCGGCTGTGCTTGGCGAGGAGTTCTTGCGTGGCGCTACTATGGAGCAGCTTGATGCCGTAAAGAATAAGATTTCGGAGGAGGACTACAAGCGTGCTCGCTATGTGATTGGCGAGGAGCAGCGTGTGATGGATGTATGCGAGGCTTTGAAGCGTGATGACTACGAGACTGTTGGTGCGCGTATGTATGAGACCCATTGGGGTATGTCGCTCGACTATGAGGTGTCGTGCGAGGAGTTGGATTTCCTTGCTACGGTGGCTAAGGAGTGTGGTGTTGCAGGCTCACGTATTATGGGCGGCGGCTTTGGTGGTTGTACGATTAACCTTGTTAAGAGCGAGCTATACGACAACTTTATTGCTACGGCAAAGAGTAAGTTTGCTGAGCGATATGGTCACGAGCCAAAGGTCTATCCAGTGGTAATTTCTGATGGCGCACGCAGATTGTAACGAATTTTAGAGTTTTTATCATCTTATATTTTGAAAATGATAAAATAATCACTATCTTTGTGTGACTATACTGTGGCTATGCTCTGTTTTGTGATGGGGCGGTTGCATAAAGGGAGTTGAAAAGAGGATTTTTATTAACATATACAAACTTATTTAAACACTTAAATCTTATGAAACACAATTTTAACGCAGGTCCTTGCGTACTTCCAAAGCAGGCTATCGAGGCAGCTATCGAGGCGATCCGTGATTTCGACGGTACAGGTATCGGTATTCTTGAGATCTCTCACCGTACTCCAGGTTGGGAGCGTGTAATGGCTGAGGTTGAGCAGCTTTGGCGTGACCTTTTGAACATCCCTGAGGAGTATGCTATCTTCTTCGTAGGTGGTGGTGCTTCAACTCAGTTCTTCCAGGTTCCTGCTAACCTTCTTAAGACTAAGGCTGCTTACTTGCAGACTGGCGTTTGGGCTAAGAAGGCTGCTAAGGAGGCTAAGTTCTATGGCGATGTTGAGATCGTTGCTTCTTCTGAGGATAAGACTTATAGCTACATTCCAAAGGGTTACACTATCCCAACAGATGTAGACTACTTCCACATCACAACTAACAACACTATCTACGGTACTGAGATTCACGAGGATATCGACTCTCCTGTAACTTTGGTTGCTGATATGTCATCTGATATCATGTCTCGTCCTATCGACATCAAGAAGTACGGTATGATCTATGGTGGTGCTCAGAAGAACGTAGGTCCTGCTGGTGTTACTTTCGTTATCATCCGCAAGGATCTTCTTGGCAAGTCAGAGCGTAAGCTCCAGTCAATGGTTGACTACGCTACTCACTACCCAGAGGAGGTTCGCAACCGCTCTATGTACAACACTCCTCCTGTATTCTCTATCTTCGTAATGTACCAGACATTGAAGTGGGTTAAGGAGCTTGGTGGTGTAGAGGTTATGTACAAGATGAACAAGGAGAAGGCAGAGCTTCTTTACAACGAGATCGACCGCAACTCTATGTTCGTAGGTACTGCTGCTAAGGAGGATCGCTCTTTGATGAACGTATGTTTCGTTATGGCTCCAGGTAAGGAGGAGTTCGAGGCTGAGTTCATGGCATTCGCTAAGGAGAAGGGTATGGTAGGTATCAAGGGTCACCGTTCAGTAGGTGGTTTCCGCGCTTCTATCTACAACGCTTGTCCAAAGGAGTCTGTTGAGGCTTTGGTTGCTTGCATGCAGGAGTTTGAGGCACTTCACAAGTAATATTCAGCTAATAAATTAAATATGGTAGCTGTTGGGATAAAACCCGATGGCTACCTTAATCACTAAAAATTATAAATAAGAAAAACCTATTATGAAGGTACTTATTGCAACCGAGAAGCCTTTCGCAAAGACCGCAGTTGAGGGTATCGAGGCTATTTTGAAGGAGGCTAACTATGAGGTAGTACGCCTTGAGAAGTATACTGACAAGGCTGAGCTTTTGGCAGCTGTTGCTGATGTTGATGCTCTTATCATCCGTAGCGACAAGGTTACTGCTGAGGTTATTGAGGCTGCTAAGCAGCTTAAGATTGTTGTTCGCGCAGGTGCTGGTTTTGACAACGTAGACCTTGCTGCTGCTACTGCTCACAATGTAGTAGTTATGAACACCCCAGGTCAGAACTCTAACGCTGTTGCTGAGTTGGCTCTTGGTATGATGGTATATATGGCTCGTAACCAGTTCAACCCAGGTACTGGTACTGAGCTTTCAGGTAAGACTCTTGCTATCCACGCTTACGGTAACGTAGGTCGTTTGGTAGGTTTGAAGGGTAAGGCTCTTGGTATGAACGTTGTAGCTTACGACCCATTCATCACTGACGATGCTGTATTCGAGCGTGACGGCGTTAAGAAGATGAACTCTATCGCTGAGCTTTACGCTGCTGCTGATTACCTCTCATTGCATATCCCTGCAACTGCCGAGACTAAGGGCTCTATCGGTTACGACCTTGCAATGTCTATGCCTAAGGGTGCTACCATCGTAAACACTGCTCGTAAGGAGGTTATCAACGAGGAGGGTCTTATGAAGGCTATGGAGGAGCGTGAGGATCTTAAGTATATCACTGATATCGCTCCAGATGC
>JAZOSJ010000098.1:0-7107 GCA_045657045.1 Alistipes sp. | reverse complement strand
TTGCACCATCAATCCTTTCACAGTACAACGTACCTACAGAGCAGGTGTATGGCGCTATCAAGGCTATCGGTTTCAAGGATGTTATCGAGAAGTCGGAGGCCAAGCGGTCTTAGGAAGACAAATGTATGAAACAACTCCTTGGCTCACAGAACGACATGGCTACGATCCGACTTTTGCACCATCAATCCTTTCACAGTACAACGTACCTACAGAGCAGGTGTATGGCGCTATCAAGGCTATCGGTTTCAAGGATGTTATCGAGGTAGCACGTGGTGCTGAGGTTACTACCGAGAAGGAGACACACGAGTTTGCAGAGAAGATGGAGGAGGGTCAGCCATTTATGACCACATCTTGCTGCCCATCATATATGGAGATGGCACGCAAGCACGCCCCAGAATTGCAGAAGTATATCTCATCGACATACTCACCAATGGTATATACTGCCGACATCGCACGCGAGAAGTATCCAAACGCGAAGCTTGTATTCGTAGGTCCATGTATCGCAAAGCGTAAGGAGGCTCGTCGTGAGGACTTGCAGGGCAAGGTAGACTTCGTACTTACTTACGAGGAGACCCACGCAATCCTTGGCGGTATGGGTATTGAGCTTGGCGAGAAGAACGTCCACCCAGTAGATTGTGCATCACGTCGCTCGGCACACGGCTTTGCTGAGAATGGTGGTGTTACCGCTGCGGTTAAGGAGTTGGTTGATGGTAAGCTCGACTTCACAACATTACAGATTGCAGGTCTTAATAAGAAGAATGTCGGTCTGTTGAAGGCTTACGGTAAGACAGGTAAGGCTCCAGCACAGTTCATCGAGGTGATGGTATGTGATGGTGGCTGTATCTCTGGTCCAAGCGTACACACCGCTTATGGCGATGGTAAGAAGACCTTCGATGCCGAGCTAAAGAAGAGATAATTAAAACTTAATGAGGGAGTTAGTAGAAAGGCTTGTTCAAACGAGAAGGCTTGATGCCTCTGATATGGGGGAGTTGCTTAAAAGTGCTACCCAAGACATGAACGTGCTTCAACTACTTCGCGATAATGCCGTCCGAATTGCGCGCCAGCAGTTCGGACTTGGCATATATATACGTGGACTTATCGAGCTATCGAGTTTCTGCCGTTGCAACTGTCTCTACTGCGGTCTTAGGCGTAGCAACCGCACTGCCGAGAGGTATCGACTCACGCAGGAGGAGGTCTTAGAGTGCTGCAAGGAGGGTTATAGGCTTGGTTTTCGCACCTTTGTGTTGCAGGGTGGCGAGGATGGCACACACTCCGACGAGTGGCTGGAGACGCTTATCTGCCAGATGCGTAGCCAATACCCCGATGTCGCCATTACGCTCTCGTTGGGTGAGCGTAGCGAGGCATCGTACATACGTCTTAGACGTGCGGGCGCAAATCGCTATCTACTGCGCCACGAGGCTGCAAACCCAGAGCTCTATGCATCGCTACACCCCGATAGTCGCGGTATCGACCACCGCATAGCCTGCGCCGAGGCACTTAAACGTGCTGAGTATCAGGTGGGCTTGGGTATGATGATAGGCGTTAAGGGACAGAAGATAGAGCATCTTGTGGAGGACCTCTCGCTAATCGAGCGTATGCAACCCGAGATGGTGGGTATAGGTCCCTTCCTACCACATAAGGCTACACCTCTGGGTGGCGAGCCCGCAGGCGACCTACGCCTGACATTAGCAGTGATAGCCATCGTACGCATTATGCTCCCCACTGCGCTAATACCCTCAACCACAGCCCTTGCGACCCTCACACCGCGCGGTCGCTTGGAGGGCATACTCTCGGGAGCTAATGTTGTGATGCCTAACCTCTCGCCATCGGATGTGAGGGCGAAGTACGCGATATACGAAAATAAAGCCTCGTGGGGTAAGGAGGCTGCCGAGGGTCTTGAAGCCTTAGAGCAGGAGCTTCAAACCATTGGCTACCATATTGACTACTCACGAGGAGACCACAAAAACCAAAACTAACTAAACATGAGTAATATACAATATAATGTGGGGTCGGAGAGAGCCGAGGAGTTTATCCACGATGGCGAGATACGCGCAACGTTGGAGTATGCCCGCGAGCATCGTGCCGACAAGGCTCTTATCGAGGAGATACTCCTCAAGGCAGAGCAGGGCAATGGCATCTCACACCGCGAGGCTGCGGTGCTTATCGAGGTGGAGGACAAGGAGATAGAGGAGCGTATGTACGCCATCGCGCGACGATTAAAGGAGCGCATCTATGGCAACCGCATCGTGATGTTTGCACCGTTGTACCTCTCTAATCACTGCGTCAATGGCTGTGTCTACTGCCCCTACCACGCACAGAATCGCACCATTCCACGCCGCAAGCTCACACAGGAGGAGATACGCCGCGAGGTCATAGCCTTGCAGGATATGGGACATAAGCGCCTGGCGTTGGAGACGGGCGAGCACCCTAAGCTAAGCCCTATTGAGTATGTCTTGGAGTCTATCGACACCATCTACTCTATCCACCATAAGAATGGCGCTATACGTCGTGTGAACGTAAATATCGCTGCTACCACGGTTGAGAACTACACCCGCCTTAAAGATGCGGGCATCGGCACATATATCCTCTTCGAGGAGACCTACGACCGTGAGGCATACGAGAAGCTACACCCTACCGGTCCTAAGAGCGATTGGGCATACCACACCGAGGCGATGGATAGAGCTATGCTCGGTGGTATTGATGATGTAGGTGTTGGTGCATTGTTCGGTCTGTCGAACTATCGCTACGATGTTGTGGGTATTCTTATGCACGCCGAGCACCTCGAAGCTCGCTTTGGCGTAGGACCACACACCATCAGCGTTCCACGCATCCGTCCTGCCGATGACATCGACCCTAAGGACTTTCCAAATGCCGTTACGGACGATGTATTCCGTCGTATTGTGGCGGTATTGCGCCTCGCCGTGCCATATACAGGTATGATTGTATCGACCCGCGAGTCTCAGCGCTCACGCGAGTTGGTACTCGACGTGGGCGTATCGCAGCTTAGCGGTGGCTCAAAGACGAGTGTCGGAGGCTATGCCGAGGGCGTTGTGGATGCCGAGGATTCGGCGCAGTTCGACATCTCGGATAACCGCACATTGGACGATATTGTAGGCTGGTTGTTGGAGTTGGGCTACATCCCAAGCTTCTGCACCGCATGTTATAGAGAGGGTCGCACGGGCGATAGATTTATGTCGCTTGCCAAGCGCGGACTTATTGGTAACTGCTGTGCTCCAAATGCCCTTATGACCCTTGCCGAGTACCTCGAAGACTACGCATCACCAAAGGTTAAGGTGGCGGGAAAGCTTATGATAGAGCGTCTTACGAAGGTCATTCCATCGGATAAGGTGCGCCAGATTACCGAGCGCAACCTACAAGAAATTATTAACGGCAAGCGTGACTTCCGCTTCTAACGATAGAGAGTATGCAGAGCGTATCATCATCTGAGCGTGTTCATATCTCGGTCTTTGGGCGTTGTAATGCGGGTAAGTCGACCCTCGTAAACCGCATCACGGGGCAGGATATATCGATAGTATCACCCCTTGCGGGCACAACTACCGACCCTGTGCAGAAGGCTATCGAGATAAATGGTCTTGGCGCTGCGATTATTATCGACACCCCAGGCTTGGACGATAACACCACACTTGGCACAGAGCGTGTACAGCGCACGGCAAAGGTTTTAGATAAGACAGATATCGCTGTGATACTTGTTACTGACGCGGAGTGCAGTGCCGAGCAGCGCATAATCCAGGAGGCAAAAATAAGAGAGATACCCGTGGTGGTAGCCCTTGCCCATATCGACCGCATCGACGACTACCCAAAATTGGCAGCTACGCTCAGCGAGCGTCTTGATTGTAAGGTATTGCCTATCAGCGCACTTACGGGCGAGGGTATGGAGGCTCTAATGGCAGAAATCGTGGCTATACGTCCTACAGAGGAACGCCTTATAACCGAGGGTTTCTGCAAAGCTGGCGACAGAGTGGTCCTTGTGATGCCGCAGGATAAATCTGCTCCAAAAGGTCGTCTTATACAGCCTCAGGTTCAGACCATACGCGAGTTGCTAGATAGAGGTGCTATCCCTATCTGCTGCACACCCGACCGTATGGCAGAGGCTTTGGCAGCACTACAAACGCCACCAGAGCTTATTATCACCGACTCGCAAGCCTTCGAGGAGGTCTACCGACTAAAGCCCGAGAAGAGTGTACTAACCTCTTTTTCAATACTCTTTGCGCGCTACAAGGGCGATATATCCCTCTTTATGGAGGGTGTGCAAGCCCTAAAACGGCTAAGCCCCACCTCGCGCATCCTTATAGCCGAGGCGTGTACCCACACCCCTCAAAACGAGGATATAGGTCGCGTGAAGCTACCCCGCATCCTACGCAAGAGGTTTGGTGAGGAGATTCATATCGACATCGTAGGTGGCGCCGACTACCCTGAGGACCTCACGCCCTACGATTTGGTTATCCACTGCGGAGCCTGTATGTTCAACCGCAAACACGTACTTAGCCGTGTACAACGAGCTAAGGAGCAAGGTGTTGCGATAACAAACTATGGTGTTATCCTCGCAGCCCTAAGCGGCATACTCGACCGAGTTCGCACGGAGTAGTTTTGGTTTATTGAAAAAAATATATAACTTTGAGGAAATTTATGGGAGGTTCTATAAATTAGGTCGAGTTGATTTTGATGATTATTTTGAGTAGATTTCTTATTGTTTATGAGGGCGCAATGCGAGCATTGTAACCGAGTAAAAATAAGAAAAATACCAAAATAATTTCAAAAGCGACCGAAATATAAAACTCCTAAATTCCAATAAAAACTAAACTTGATATACTAATTTATAGAACATCCCTTATTTCATTATGGAGAAGATAAAGTTATTAGACCGCCGTTTTAAGACGATGATTCCTGCTGAGGAGATTGACAAGGCTGTGCAGCGTGTTGCAGATCAGCTTAACGAGCGTTATGCTGGCAAGACCCCAATCTTCGTGGGCGTGCTCAGTGGTGCATTCCTCTTCCTTAGCGACCTTGTGCGTAAGACTACATTCGACAGCCGCCTTGCCTTCGTTAAGATTTCGTCATACGAGGGTACGCAGTCTACGGGCTCTATCAAGCAGCACCTCGGCATCGACTTCGACATCGAGGGTAAGGACATTATCATCGTCGAGGACATCGTGGAGACAGGTCACAGCATGAACTACTTGCTCGACTACCTCAAAGAGCGTAACCCAGCGAGTATCTCTATCTGCACACTCTTCTTCAAGCCAGAGAAGTTTCTCTACGAGTACAACATCGATTATGTGGCTATGCCTATCGGCAATGAGTTTATCGTTGGCTATGGTCTTGACTACAACCAGATAGGTCGTAACCTAAAGGATATATACGTTTTAGATGAAGATTAATCCCGATTTGGAACTATTGGAGGGCGGTAGGAAGCTCCCTCTTGTGGAGGATTTCTACACCATTCAGGGCGAGGGCTATCACTCAGGCAAGCCTGCCTACTTCATACGCCTCGGAGGCTGCGACGTAGGCTGCCGCTGGTGCGATGCCAAGTACACCTGGAACCCAAAGATTTTCCCTCCTACAGCTATAGATACTATCGTTGAGCGCGCAGCATCGTGCTCGGCACAGGCTATCGTAATCACTGGTGGCGAGCCGCTGCTATACCCTCTTGGGATGCTTACCCGCGAGCTCCACTCACGCGGTCTTGAGATCTTCCTTGAGACCTCAGGCACTAACCCTATTAGCGGAGAGTTCGACTGGATATGCCTCTCACCTAAGCGCCAGATGCCACCTCTAACCGAGGCTTTGCGTCGCGCTGATGAGTTGAAGGTTATCGTGCAGACTAAGGAGGACTTGGAGTGGGCAGTAGAGTGCAGCAAGAAGGTAAGTTCAAAGTGTCTACTCTACGTTCAACCTGAGTGGAGCGTATATGAGAGCATCATCGGCGAGATGGTGGAGTGGGTGAAGGAGAACCCTCAGTGGAACATCTCTATTCAGACACATAAATTTATGCATATACCATAATGAGCAAGCAGGGCGGAGCTACAAATAAACAGCAGAGATATATCAACATCTTCTGGGTTACGCTGACGGTGGTCATCACCATCTGCACCATCTTCGTGAGCATCAGCACGTTGAGCAATATGTTCCGCACACGCTCACATCGCCGTGATGTAGAGCGCAAGATTGCCACATTGGAGCAGAAGATAGAGCAAGATAGCATCTTTATCGAGCGCATATCTAACGATCCTGAGTTTATGGAGGAGTACGCCCGCGAGAGTTTCCATATGCAACGCAAGGGTGAGACGGTATATATACTTGAGAAGTGAAAAGGGAAAGGGGAAAAGTGAAAGGTATGGTGTCTGCGACGCATATTTATAAAACTTGTGCGAAGCACTCCTTACCTTTCAGTTTTCAGTATTCAGTTTTCACTTTACACAATAACGCTCCTAATGGGGCGTTATTTTTGTGTTAATGGTTTAATAGTTAAAAAATGCCTTGCCTATTGAGAAACATCGACTCTTAAAAACAAATTTTTAGAGTGTTATGAAAAGAGATGTTTTATCCTATCTTGCTATGGCAGCGGTGTCTGCGGTGACAAGTGTTGCTACCATCGCCATAGCAACAAACAACAATGATGAGCGCTATCCAGAGGCTGTTACAACCATTAGCGACAACCCATTTTCCACTAACCACGCCGTAGATACGCAGTTTGCCTCGACTGTTGTGCGTGGCGAATATCCCGATTTAACATATGCTGCGGAGAATGCCGTTAAGGCAGTGGTGAATATCCAAGCCACCGTGACTATGGAGAGTAGGAGCTATCCGAGAGACCCATTTTTCGAATTTTTCGGCTACCCTCAGGGCGGTATGCAACGCGAGGCACAAGCGGGAGGTTCGGGTGTTATCATCTCCGAGGATGGCTATATTGTAACAAACAACCACGTTGTAAACAACGCCTCCAAACTACGCGTCACACTTCACGATGGCAGAGCCTTTGATGCTAAAGTTATTGGCACGGACCCTGCTACAGATGTAGCCCTTATAAAGATTGAGGCGGAGGGTCTACCTACCCTACCTTTCGGCTCGTCAAAGTCGGAGGCCAAG
>JAZOSJ010000097.1:0-5419 GCA_045657045.1 Alistipes sp. | reverse complement strand
TGCAGGCTTGGCTTGCGCGAGCGATTTGGCAAAACTTGGCTATAAGGTAGACGTTTTCGAGGCTCTACACCGCCTCGGTGGCGTATTGTCATACGGTATTCCAGAGTTCCGTTTGCCAAAGGATAGAGTTGTGGCACGCGAGATTAACGAGGTTAAGAAGCTCGGTGTTAAGTTCGAGACAGATGTTATCATTGGTCGTACTATGACTATCGATTCACTCCTTGACAAGGAGGGCTACGATGCAGTCTTCGTAGGCTCAGGCGCTGGTCTACCACGCTTTATGGGCATCGAGGGTGAGAACCTCAATGGCGTGCTCTCGGCAAACGAGTTCCTTACACGCGTTAACTTGATGGGTGCTTGGAATCCTGAGGTTTCGGAGACCCCAGTATATGTAGGTCGCAAGGTTGTTGTCGTGGGCGGTGGTAATGTAGCTATGGATGCTGTACGTACCGCTAAGCGTCTTGGTGCTGAGGCAGTTATCGTCTATCGCCGTGGCGAGGCAGAGCTTCCTGCCCGTAAGGAGGAGGTGCACCACGCCAAGGAGGAGGGCATCGAGTTCCGTATGCTCACCAACCCTACTCGCATCCTCGGCACTGAGGATGGCTGGGTTAAGGGCATCAACTGCGTGGAGATGGAGCTTGGCGAGCCTGATGCATCGGGTCGTCGCTCACCACAGGAGAAGGCTGGCTCAGACTTTACTATCGACTGCGATGTTGTGATTATGGCATTGGGTACATCACCAAACCCACTTATCGCATCTACAACTGGCGGCCTTAATATCAACCGCCGTGGCTGTATCGAGGCAACTGAGATGGGCGCAACCTCACGCGAGGGTGTCTTCGCTGGTGGCGATGCCGTAACCGGCGCCGCAACCGTTATCCTCGCCATGGGCGCTGGCCGCAAGGCTGCCAAGGCTATTGATGAATATATCAAAGCTAAATAAGGATATACCTTATATATTATAAAGAGGCTGCCAACATAACTTGTTGGACAGCCTCTTACTATTTATCCCCCCTATTATTTCTCTGCCTGCTTAGCCAAATTGCATATGCATCTATACTTTATCTCTTTGGGGTTGCCTTCAAGATGTGATTTGAAGATACAAAGAAAATCCTCTATCTGCATAGGTGTCATCTTATCAAAGGCAGGGCAAAGAGCCACAAATACGCTCTTATCTACCACTTCACCTTTGACACCCAACGCTTTTGCACCAATTGCAGCTCCCGCGTGTAGATACACCGTTTGCGGATATACTCCATTTTTTGCACCAATCATTGTCGCAGTATCGTATATTGTCAAATCGCCAATACCTTTAATCTTCAACTTGGCGACCTCCTCAAATAACTCTTCGAAAGTTGCCATTGTGCTTAATCTTGCGATATTAGCATCCACAATCTTCAACCACTTATGATAGCAATCATCCGCATTATTATATGGAGCGTGACCATTGATGTACTTTCCATTCCATTTGCGGTTGTGTACGCTCATACCACAATGCTCGATATATTCATCTATCCATCTCTGAATATCACTACAAGTTACAATCATAGTTCTAAAATTTTTATTTTTTTTTGGGGGGGGGTATAATTATTATTTATTAAAAGTTGTAGCCAACAATTGCATATGCATACTCACTCCAACCCTCAGCACTCTTATACTTATTCACCGACTCCATAGGCACATAAATAATACGACCAGAGGCGTTGGAGTAGAATGTATACCAATAGCCATCATCATATAATACAGCAGTAGGTGGCGTTACTGCCTTGCAATATACACTTGTTAGGCTATCGCAATAATAGAATGCACCACCTCTAATTGTAGTTACACTATCACCAATAGTTATACTTGTTAGGCTACTGCAATAAGAGAATGCTTGATATCCAATTGCAGTTACACTATCACCAATAGTTACACTAGTTAGGCTACTGCAATCAAAGAATGCATAATCTCCAATTGTAGTTACACTATCTGGAATAGTTACACTTGTTAGGCTACTGCAATTGTTGAATGCCGCATATCCAATCGTAGTTACGCTATCACCAATAGTTACACTTGTAAGGCTACTGCAATTATAGAATGCATAATTTCCAATTGTTGTTACACTATCTCCTATAGTAACAGATGTGAATTTACTACCAAAAAATGCACTTTCGTAACCATAATTTCCATAGTATCCATCTGGGATATTACAATTAACTATCAATTCGCCTGTACAACCATAGAATGCCTCATCTCCAATTGTAGTTACACTATCTCCAATAGTTACACTTGTAAGGCTGGTGCAACCCCAGAATGCCCGCTCCCCAATCGTCGTTACGCTATCAGGGATAGTTACACTTGTAAGACTGCTGCAACCATAGAATGCCTCATCTCCAATTGTAGTTACACTATCTCCAATAGTTACACTTGTAAGGCTGCTGCAACCAAGGAATGCCCATTCTCCAATCGTAGTTACGCTATCACCAATAATTACACTTGTAAGGCTCTCGCAACCGATGAATGCCTGATCTCCAATTGTAGTTACACTATCTGGAATTATTACACTTGTTAGGCTACTGCAATTACGGAATGCCTCAGCTCCAATTGAAATTACACTATCTGGAATAGTTACACTTGTTAGGCTACTGCATTTATAGAATGCATACGATTTAATCTCTGTAATATCACTTGGAATAACAAGGTCGGTTACCAATTCATTATTTAGATAGAGATTATTAGCATAGGATAGTGGATTTGCATAAGAGTTGCCAAAATCTATTTTACACCAAGTAGACAAATCTGTAATATATACACTTGTTAGGCTACTGCAATCCTCGAATGCATAACTACCAATTGTAGTTACACTTTCTGGAATTGTTATACTTGTCAAACTACTGCAACCATCGAATGCCCAACCTCCAATTGTAGTTACACTTTCTGGAATTGTTATAGTCGCAAGAGTTGTGCATCCCGAAAATGCACTGTCACCAATTAGAGTAATATCATCATCAAAAGTAAGTACACCCTTACCATCGCTATATGTATTTGAGACAAGGAACGCACCAAATACTGCTGGCTCGGTGGTTGGTGGAAAGAGTTTCTTGCCATCTGTTGTGGTATACCAAATCTCATTGTTGGCAATGGTATTAGACTTTGCCGACTGAGTGATATTTATCTTTTGAAGAATATTGTCATCCTTGTCGTAGAGTTTAACAACAGAACTGCGCTCCTCCGTAATCTTGTTCTCTGCTACAATTAGCGTTAGTGTCTCCTCACGTACGGCGGCGCGAGTGTCGGCAACACTTATCCACGATTTATCATTATTAGGAATAACAACATCGTAATCCAAGTTTGTTGAAATCTTAATATTTATCTTGCCGCCAACAGCTTCAATCGAGTAACTCTCTTCGCAGTCTGAATTAAAGACTTTTGTATTCCCTTGTTGTACGAAAGATATTTTTTGCAACACATATCCATTGTTAGCAACCAAATTAACATCTGCTTTTAGCTCCTCAAATGTCTCATTTGGCGCAATTATAAACTTAATCTTATCAATTCGCAAATCGGCACGAGTCTCAGCAATGCTTATCCACGATTTTGCATCCGTAGGGATAACTACTTTGTACTCAATATCTGAGGTAACTGTAACTACAACCTCACCGCCAGACATATCTACGGTATACACACCTTCAACATCTGTAACAAAAACCCCTTTTGGTTTGTCATTCGGTTTTTGCGAATTGTTGACATTGTCATCATCTTTCGAACAACTCACACCAAGCACTCCAAAGAGCGCTAAAAGCAAAATAAGTTTTTTCATAGTAATATAAGTTTTTAAGTTTGTGTCGAACTATATTACCATATACTCCTCTATGGTGATGCTATATATAAAAAAGAAAGTGTGGAGTTGACTTTCGTTTATTGAATAGAGGCTCTGACAAAACCCGACCAAAATAAACGATACAATGCCCCACACTTGGATAGTATGAGGTATATGTACGCAGAGTACGTACAGCCACATAGCTATACAAGAAATGAGTGTTGTCCGTTATCCTTTGGTCTTGAAAACTGTCAGATTTTCTATTCAGGACTGCGAAAACACTTTCAATATGTCTGCTATTTATCCAATAGCACTACAAAATTAAGTAAATTTTCCGAAACGAACAACACTCAGTGGGACATTGTTCCGCGAGAATACAAAAAATGCCTCTCGCAAAAAAGTAAAAAGTGAAAAGTGTGGTGCGCTTCGCGCGAGATTATAAAAGGGCAAAAGCGGCAAAAGGGGCAGAAGGGGCAAAAATAATTAGTAATTAGTAGAGAGTAATTAGTAATAGTTAAATGACTCTGCCTTTTTACAAACTGAAAAGTGAAAACTGAAAACTGAAAAGTATGGTGTCTGCGACGCTTTTTTTAAACAGAAAAGTGAAAATCCCCTTTGGCCCTTTTGGCCCTTCAGCGTAGCTGTCGCTTGGAACAAGCGAAACAGACACAAACTCTCAGGGTAGTACGCCCTAATTTCTTGTCAGAAGTCGTGAGATGTGGTGCATCACAAAAGAAACCACTCAGGGATAGTAGTTGACCTACAGCCCTGAGTGGTTTACTTTTAGGGATGTGCCGCAGATTGCGGCTTATCACAAGAAATTCAAAATGGATTACTTATTCTCCATCTGAGCCTTCAACTCTGCCAAACCTGCGATATCGCCAAGAGTTGTCTTCTCAACCTGAGCGTTAATCTTCTTAACGCTTGCCTTAGCAGCATCTGCAGCAGCACGACGCTCTGCCTTCTCTGCAGCTACAGCCTCACGCTTAGCCTCCTCAAAAAGACGGCTGTGTGAAAGTGTGATACGCTTTGTAGCCTTAGAGAACTCGATAACCTTGAACTCAGCAGTTTCGCCTACCTTCAAAGTTGCGCCATCCTCCTTAACTGCGTGACGTGCAGGGCAGAAGCCCTCGATGTTCTCGCCCAAAGATACTACAACACCCTTGTCGTTAGCCTCAGTTACAGTACCCTCGTGAACGCTGTCAACGCCGAACTGGCTCTCGAAACCGTTCCATGGGTTCTCCTCAAGCTGCTTGTGACCAAGTGAAAGACGACGGTTCTCCTTGTTGATCTCAAGAACTACAACCTCAAGTTCAGCACCTACCTGTGTGAACTCTGATGGGTGCTTAACCTTCTTAGTCCAAGAGAGGTCAGAGATGTGTACAAGACCCTCGATACCGTCCTCGATCTCTACGAATACGCCGAAGTTAGAGAAGTTACGTACGCGAGCTGTGCACTTTGTGCCTGCAGGGTACTTGTTCTCGATCTCAGCCCATGGATCTGGAGTAAGCTGCTTGATACCCAAAGACATCTTGCGCTCCTCGCGGTCCAAAGTAAGAAGAACAGCCTCGATCTCGTCACCAACCTTCATGAACTCCTGTGCTGAACGCAATGGCT
>JAZOSJ010000096.1:0-4036 GCA_045657045.1 Alistipes sp. | reverse complement strand
GTAATTCTGCTGATATCAACAAAGATAGGCGTGTTCCACATCGAACACGCCTATTTTCGTAATACGTTATGCTTGCCCCAGGAATGCTCATTTACACATAATAAACTCCGCTTTTTCGGGCTTCGCAACGCCGCGAGTAAGTGAGAGCAGAGACCGCTTGCGGACTATGCCGAGCGTGAGCGGTGAAAAGGAACTTAAGCCTAAAACTACATCTTTTTATTCACTCTCTTAGGTTATAAGGGGCTGGCTAAATTACGTTTTAGTCAGCCCCTAATCTCTTATATTATATATAGGTGTGTTACTCGCGGCGGCGTAGCTTCACCACATTCTCCACGTGGTGGGTGTGTGGGAACATATCTACGGGCTGAACTGCCAAAATCTCGTACATATCGTTAAGCAGTGCGAGGTCGCGCGCCTGGGTCGATGGGTTGCAGCTAACATATACCATACGCTCAGGGGCTGCACGCTTGATTACCTCCAACACACGCTCGTCGACACCTGCGCGTGGTGGGTCGAGGATGATAACATCGGGGCGACCATTGCGCTGCACGAACTCATCGCTAAGCACATCCTTCATATCGCCAGCGTAGAATGTTGTGTTGTCAATGTTGTTGAGGCGCGAGTTAATAACCGCATCCTCGATAGCCTCTGGCACATACTCCACACCCACAACCTTCTTGGCGTGGCGGGCGCAGAAGTTGGCGATAGTACCCGTACCGGTGTAGAGGTCGTAGAGGGTATCCTCGGCTTTAAGCTCGGCAAACTCGCGCGTAACCTTATATAGCTCGTATGCCTGCTCGGAGTTGGTCTGGTAGAAGGACTTAGGTCCAACCTTGAATTGCAGCCCCTCCATCTCCTCGATGATATGGTCCTTGCCCGCAAAGCAGATAGGCTCACGGTCGCCAAGCGAGTCGTTCCACTTATCGTTAATCATATAGATAAGCGAGGTGATCTCTGGGAACTCGCGGTGTAGGTGCGACATAAGGGCGTCGATGCGCTCCTTGTCGTTCTCGTTAAAGACCACGATAACCATAACCTCGCCCGTAGAGGCGGTGCGGATAACCATCGTGCGCATAAGACCCTCGTGGGCACGCGCATTGTGGAACGAGTAGCCATTCTCGATGCAGAATGTCTTAGTAGTAAGACGAATACGATTCGAGAGGTCTACTTGTAGGTGGCACTTGTTGATATCCAAGACCTTATCGAAGCAACCAGGGATATGGAAGCCCACAGCAGGAGTAGACTCTATATCGCCTGCGGTGGCAATCTCCTCGTAGGTAAGCCAGCGCTTATCGGCGAAGGTGAACTCCAACTTATTGCGGTACTCGCGTGTGCGCTCCGAGCCAAGACAGGGGCGCACCTCAGGGATGTCGAGGTGTCCGATGCGTACAAGCTGGTCCTCGACCTGCTTAGTCTTCTGCTTGAGCTGCTCCTCGTATGGAAGGTTCTGCCACTTGCAACCTCCGCAGATGCCAAAGTGTTTGCAAAAGTGGTCTACGCGAAGCTCCGACTTCTTGACGTAGCGCACCACAACACCCTCCATAAAGCGGCGGTGGTGCTTGCGTATCTGCACATCCACAACATCGCCAGGCACGGTCATTGGCACGAAGACCACTTGGTTGTCGACCTTGCCCATCGCCTTACCCTCGGCAGCGAGGGTTGTTATCTCTAAGCCCTCGATTAGAGGGTAGTCCTTTCTTCTCTTTCCCATAGATTAAAAAGCTTTTGTACGGTTCTCCTCAGCATCCTTCTCTAAGATGTCGTCACCCTCCCAATCGAAATACTCAAAATTGTCGCATCCCGCAAGGCTAAAACGGGTGTAGGTGATAGGCAAGCCCATAGCCACGAACTTGGTCTCGTAGGCTGTCTTTACCGATAGCACCTCATCGGCATAGCCCGAGCCGTAGATGTCATCATTCTGCACCTCGGCACTGAGTCCCAAGCGCTCGATAACGGCTGCGGTGTAGTTGTAGAGGTGCTTCGAGTCGGTTTTGAGGTTTACAACACCACGCTCCTCCAACATACGCTTGTACTCGGCAAGGAACAGCGGTGAGGTAAGGCGCTTCTTGGCGCGACGGCTTTTAAGCTGCGGGTCGGGGAAGGTAATCCATATCTCTGCAATCTCGCCCTCGGCAAAGAATGAGCGGATAAACTCGATGCGGGTACGTAGGAAACCTACGTTATCCATACCGCGCTCCGTAGCGGTCTTAGCACCACGCCACATACGCGCTCCCTTGATGTCGATACCGATGTAGTTTTTATCTGGGTTACGCTCGGCAAGGGCTACGGTATACTCACCACGACCACAACCAAGCTCGAGTATGATAGGATTGTTGTTGTGGAAGAAATCCTCATGCCAGCGACCCTTCAAAGGGTGGTCCTTGTGAAATATGTCGTCGAACTCTGGCTGAACCATACACTTGAAGGTGAGGTTCTCAGCAAATTTTCTTAGTTTGTCCTTTCCCATAGGGATATACTCTCTTTTGTTCTATCTTAATTTGTGTTCTCCACGTCGCTGATGGCAAGACCTACCGAGCTGATACCCTCCACAGCGCTCTCAGGGCGCAGCCTAAATAGGTAGCGACCCTCGGTGCCGAGCACCACATTACGCCTATATGGGAAGGTCTGTACCTCGGGGCGCATATCGGAAAGGTGGGGTATGTGTATGGTAAATGGTTCGTCGCTAACCAACGAGTCGGGCGATACGCAGAGGATACTCAACGCCACCGAGTCGGCAACATAGCCCTTGCCGTAGCGCACGACGATGGCTATATCTCGCTTAGCGAGGGTGTCGGTGTTGTCGTAGTAGAAATCCTCGTACTCCGACCATAGGCTATGGTCGGTGTCGTTCATCATCACACTGCGATTCGCATTTGCGCATGCTGCAACCAATACCGCCATAACGGCAATAAATATGTATCTTACCCCTCTAACCATACCATTAGTTCCCTGAGCCTTCGCCATTATTGCCACTCTCCTCCTTTGGTCGTCTGCCCTCATGGCGGTTGTTGCGACCACGGTTGTTGCGGTTGCGATGGTTGTTGCGATTCTGTCGCTCGCCACGCTCCGTAGCCTCGTTATTCTCCTCGGTGCGCTCAGGCTTTGCCTGCTTCTCAGGCTTTTCGCTGTGCTCAGGCTTCTCGGTGCGCTCTGGTTTGTCGGTGCGCTCCTTGCGCTCTTTACGCTCTGGGCGCTCCTTGCGACGAGGGCGCTCGCTACGCTCACCCTGCTCCTTTTTATCCTTTGGCTCTTTTGGCTCCTTAGACTCCTTGCTCTCGGTGCTCTGCTCAGCCTCCTTAGGGGTGTTCTGCTCGCCATTCTGCTTGTTACGGTTGCGCTTGTTGCGCTTGTTGCGACGACCCTTATTATCGAAGCGGTCGATGCTATCCTCCTCGCTGCGATATGTTGGCTCTACGGTTGGGGTCTCCACCTCCTCGCCGATAAGGCTCTCAGGCTTCTCGCCAGCACGGTTCATCGCGATGATAGCCTTCACGCGCTCGGTGGTGAGCGTGGTTAGGTTAGCGATAGTATTCTTGCTTGTGGAGAAGGACATAGTGCCTGCCAATGGGTCAATCTTGATTAGGTGGTACTCGCCATCGAGGGTCTGCAATGGCTCACGAAGGCGTGGTATGGTACGACGAGCATCAGCGTATGCATCGTACTCATACATTAAGCAACACTTCAACTTAGAGCACTGACCCGCCAACTTTTGAGGGTTTAGCGAGATCTCCTGCATACGCGCAGCGTTTGTGGTTACGCTCGAGAAACTCGGCATCCACGATGCACAGCATAGCTCTCTGCCGCAAGCACCAATACCGCCAATGCGTCCAGCCTCCTGACGTGCGCCAATCTGCTTCATCTCGATGCGGATGTGGAAGCGCTCGGCAAAGACCTTGATAAGCTCGCGGAAGTCGACGCGCTGGTCGGCAATATAGTAGAATATGGCCTTTAGCTTGTCTCCCTGATACTCAACATCTCCAATCTTCATATCGAGACCCATCTCGGCAGCAATCTGTCGTGATGCAATCATTGTCTC
>JAZOSJ010000095.1:0-25031 GCA_045657045.1 Alistipes sp. | reverse complement strand
GTTAGTTTCATAATTTGTTATCGTTTGTTGGAAACGCGCTTCGAAATATATAACGCTCAATGTTCAAAAAAGACTTAACATACTTCTAAAAAACATTAAAAATAGGCAATCGGCAGCACTAACTTCCAATTGTCAATAATGCATAAGAGTGAGTTCCGCAAATCTCACAAGTTGATATTCCGAAACATATGCTTTATTAAAGAGCCTAAGGCTCTTTGGCCAAATCCCTCCTTATCAAAAAAGGGGTTGTAGAGGGATTGTAGATATGACTGAGGACCCGAACGGCTTTAGCTGCACAGAGACGATAAGGCATAGAAATTTCTAACAGATTTATACACGACTTTGAAGCTGCTACTCATATTGCGAAGCAATGCAAGACAAGGTCTTGCCACAAGTCCCTTATCAAAGGGAGGTTTGGAGGGATTCATATATGAGCCGTCGAGGCCAACCTCGCAAACGAAAACAGGAGAAACATTGCTGTTTCTCCTGTTGTAGTAGCGGGGGGAGGACTCGAACCTCCGACCTCCGGGTTATGAGCCCGTCGAGCTGCCAACTGCTCTACCCCGCGATGTATCGTCAAATGGTCTGCGACCGATTTTCCTTAAATGCGAGTGCAAAGATAGTGCAAAATTCTCGTTTGAGCAAATATTTTTGTAAATTTTTTATAAAATAATTTTGCAAAATATATTAATGTGCAGATAGTGAGTTAGTTGAGGTTGTAAATATTTTTTGCTATTATCTCTGCGATGTCCTCTACTTTTGTCGTTGTGGTGCGGGCGATTGTCTTATTGCAGAGTGGGCAGGAGGTTACAATCGTGTCGCATCCTGTGGCGGCAAGCTCCTCGCTCACACGTTTGGCGATTGTCTGTTGCTGGTTGTCGTTGATAACTGTATTTGCCAGCGACGAGCCGCAGCAGAGCGAATGTTCTCTGTTATGCTTAGCCTCGCGGAGGTTGCCTACCGTAGATATTACATTGCGTGGAGCATCGTAGATGCCAAGTCCGCGACCCAGCTCGCAGGGGTCATGGTAGGTGTAGCTTTCGGTTGAGAGTCTTAGGCGTAGTCTACCCTCGGCGATAAGTCGCTCGATATACTCGGAGTGGTGGAGTACCTCAATGCCATCGAGGTGGTAGCTCTCCTTAAATACGCGCAGACATATAGGGCAGGAGGTTACAAGGGTTGTAATCTCGTGCTTGCGGATAAGGTCGGTGTTATATGCCACCATTTTACGTGCGGCGTCCGTCTCGCCTGAGAGCATCAGTGGGCGACCACAGCATACGCCCCCCTCCTTGTCGGCGTACCAGACATCTTCGTTAACGGCGCTGAATATCTGCTCCATAGAGCGTTGAGTGCCAGGAGTAAGGGATGTCATACAGCCTGCAAAATAGCCTACGCGACCCCCGCCCGAGGAGCGGTCCAAGCCCTTTATATATTTATATCGTCCCTCGTTGGGGATGTTGCGGCGTTTGGCGCGTGAGTTAAGGCGTAGGGTAGCGAGGTTGATGCCTACGGGGCATACCGTCTCGCAGCGACCACACATAAGGCAGTTATTTACCACCTTTAACGATAGCATATTATATCGTCTATCGCGCAGGTAGTAGACCGATTGCGTATCGTTTATGCCAAGAACGCTTTGTAGTTGGCAGGGGTCGATGCATATGCCGCAACGCGAGCACGCCTCGACCTCGAAGTTGTCGTACGACTTGCGTTCTGAGGTGGGGTGTAACTGCCAGCGACGCAGGTATATAAGTGGTATCTCGGTCAAAATATGCATATATCGCGAGAAGGGTAGGGTGACGAAGAATACTCCGAGTACGGAGGAGTAGAACCACCACGATGGCTCATATATAAGGGTTAAAATATCCTGCGGAACGGCATTAGCGAGCACCCTACCTATGCCACCCGTAAGAAAACCATTGCCTCCGTATATCGCCGCTGTGATGCTCTCGGCAACAAGTCGCGCGGGGAAGACGAACCATAATGCTGAGAGTGCTATGCGGTCAAAGGCGACGTGTTTTGTAGTTTTACGCATACCCATAGCCTTTGATCGCAGACGTTTATACCATGCCAACGCCACGCCCGAGAGGACAAACAGAAGCAGTGCATCCATAAGTTGCTCGAAGAGTGGATGGTGCTCCGTGATGTTGTTTAGCGGTATAAAGTATTTGAAGAAGACGTGACCTTGTAGCGGTATTGGCTCAAAGCCGAGATAGGCGATAGTCTCTATCCAACCCACCGCAATAAGTAGAAACCAACCGAATGCTAATGACATATGCATATAGCCAAGCAGGGGGTTGACTTTGAAGATGCGCGCATGGAGTAGACTCTCGCGGACTACCTCGACGGTTGCGAGTGCGGTCTTGCGAGTGAAAAAGTTGTGGCGCACAAGTCTGCGGTCAACCTTTGGGAGGTGTATGAACCAGAGTAGCCATTTTGCGGCTATTATGGCAAACATCAGTGTTGAGCCTATGATAAATGGTATGGTAAATGGGGCATAGAAGGTCATAGAACGTGGGGTTTAGAAGTCTCCGAGTTTGCGTTTTATTAGCATCACCAAGCCGCGAGTGTTGATACCGCGAGGGCATACCAATCGACACTTTCCGCAGAGCATACATTTGCTTATCTCCTCGTATGCACCCTTGTATTCGCCACGGCGTACAGCGGTGTGGAGCTTGCGAAAGTTAAAGTCGGTGAGGTTGCCCGCGGTGCAGGATGCTGTGCACGAGCCACAACCTATGCAGGTTTGCAGTTCTGGCATCTCGGTAAGGATGTCGAAGCTCTTGCGCAGGTCGTTGTTGTCGAGATCGATAATACGCGGACGGCTGATATTATATCCAAAGTTAGTTACTCCCATTGCGGAAACTTATTTCGTAAATATTCATCTACCGCTGAGGCAGTTAATGATGCCTCGGCAAGGGTGTCGGCAAGGCTCTTTGGGGCTGTTGCTGTGCCCGCGAAGAAGATGCCCTCACGCTCGCTATATACCGCACCGAGAAATGGATTTCGTGCGCGGAAGTAGCCATTTGGTGCCAATGATAATCCAGCCGATGCAGCGAGCTCGCCATTCTCATAATTGGCATTCATACCGACCAAGAGTACGAGCATATCTACTGTCATACGTAGAGGGCGACCCGTAAGGGTATCCTCTGCCTTAATCTGTATGCGCTTGTTTATTGTCTCTGCCGCCTCAGAGATGCGACCACGCACGAAGTGCACGTTGTAGCGCTCCTGAGCTTCGCGGTATAGCTCCTCGTAGCCTGGTCCGAACATACGAATATCCATATAGAAGTTAAAGACCTCGGCATCGGGGAAGCGTTGTTTTAGCTCGATGGCTTGCTTAACGCCTGTAATGCAGCATACCTTCGAGCAGTGGCGCTGTCCCACCTTTTCGTCGCGCGAGCCTACGCAGTGTAGTATCGCTATGCGTCGAGGTTCCGAGCCATCTGCGAGGGTTATTTTGCCGCCATTCATCATTCGTTCAAGGTCTACCGAGGTGATAACATTGTCGTAGAGACCATATCCGTACTCCTGCTTGCGGTGAGCATCGAAGAGGGTGAAGCCTATGGCTATAACCACTGCATCGGCAAGTATGCGCTCGTCGGAACGCAGTGTTACGCCATCAGAGGCTATATGTTTTACCTCCTGCCCGAGAAAGCATCGTATGCGCGCCTGCTTCACGCGGTCGACAATCTCGCTAAGCACCTCTTTGGCGGGTGTGAATGTGGGGAATAGCTTGTGCCAACCTCGCGCCTTGCCGCCAAGCTCTATGTCGCGCTCTACGATTATTGGCTCTATGCCTCGTGATTTGAGTTCGAGGGCGGTCTGCATACCCGCAGCGCCACCACCTACTATAACTACACGCTTTACCATCTCTCTAAGTTCTCCTTCATTTCGTATATATATCGCTCCGACTCGCAGTTTACGGCTGCGGGTTTGGGCTTGCCGATGTACTTGTTATCCTTGCCCAAATACTTGCTCTTAGGATCGTACTCAACACCTAACTTGTCGAGCAGTGGCTCTACGTCGACCTGATGAAATTGCATGCCAAGCTCCCAAGGGTCGTAGCCCAATACCAAGCCCGCCATCTCCTCGTATGTAAGCACCGGTATACCCTTGCCATTTGCGCCATATATTGTGCCATCCATCTCAGCGATAGTGTATTGCCACTTGTCGAGGAACATCGTGCAACCAGGGCAGTTTGCCACTATGAAATCGGGCTTATAGGGCGCCATGCTGTCGAGTTTCTTATGCGAGTTGGCTATCGACGAGCCACGATTTGCCTGCACTAAATAGTTTCTAAATCCAAAGCCACAGCAGTGTCTGCGCTCTGGATAGTCTATAACTTCGCCTCCCCATGCTTCGATCATTCCTGCCAAGACGTATGGAAACTCTGAGCCTCCAATGCCCGATTTGGGAAATATCTTGGCGTAGTGGCAACCGATATGCTCCACAACACGTAGTGGCTCACCGGTGTTGATGTTCACTAAGCGACGCTTTGCCTTCTGGGCGATGGCGTGGCGATGGGCGAATATGATGTCGGAGGTGTGGGCTATGGAGCGCGGTTTTACAAGCTCGCGCCCTGTTGCCTCCCTTAAATATTTGCGTGTGCGCTCCTCGGTTTCGGGAAACTCCTCCCATGTTGAGAGAACCTCGTTGTAGATACCGAAAGATGTTATGCAGGATGATATAAAGTTCTCATAACCAGCCTCTGCCATCAGGGCAAATTGGCGCGCGACAACCGTCATTATAGTCTCCAATGGAACAACGTCGGAGTGGTAGCCAATGCCTGTGCAGGAGGTGTGCAACGGATCGTCGAATATATCCTTGCCTAAATCCTTTGAAAGAATGTCAAGAAATGCCTTTTCGCTTCCAGGAAAGAAGTTTTGGCGTATGCAGCTACGGGCATAATAGTATTTGTCATCGGCAATATCCTTCTGGTACTCCTGCCATGATGCTCTTCGTGCTCCCATTTTAATAGTGATTCTCAGAATTAAGTGTGTATACATCCATAAGGTACTCCTCGTTAGCACCATCGTAGCCCATCTCGCGTGCTTTACGCTCGGAGTGGTGCTCAATATTGTCGTAGAATGCCTTGCCGCCGCTAACCTCAAATATGCGGCGAATCTCATCCATCGACTCCTTGTCTACACGGCGCAATGCTCCTGCACCCTCCGTGCCATAACAATCTGAGAACTTGCCAAATATGTCGTTGTCGTTCTCATATATCCACTCCCAGATGTGTCCCTGCTCGGGGTGTAGGTCGGGGCGAATATTGCGAGGTGTGAGGCAGTAGCCTGTTTTAAGGATATTGTCGCCAATAAAGCGTTTAAGGGCTAACTGCTGTCGTCCCTTTTCGCTCTCTACGAAGAATCCAAGACGCTGTGATAGTGTTCTAAGTGCCTGAATCACATATCCTGGGGTATTGCCTCTTGGGCATCGTGGTCGGCACGACATACACTCTCCACAATACCAGATAGTATCCTCTTTTAATAGTCGCTCAATCTCATTGTCGTCGCGAGTCTGTACTATGGCGACAATCTGTCGCGGGTCGTAGTTGTAGAACTCCGCAGCGGGGCATACGGCAGTGCATACTCCGCAGTTCATGCAGGCTTTAAGACCCTCTTTGAGGCGTACATCCTCAGTGAGCATATCGAAATATTTTCCCATATTTAGATGCTATTTACAGGGGCAAAGTTATCTAAATTTACCCCTCCAATCGGTAGTATAAATACCTAAATTGAGGGTGGAGTGTGAAAATTAGACCAAATAGCAAATTATGAAAAACTAAATTCCTCTTATGTGCTGAGATAGGAATTGTTAAATATTGACCATAAATGGTAGTTTTTTGTAAATAAATGCTAAAAATTGGAAATTTATACTTATATTTGTCCACAATTTATAATATGATTATTGAAGAAATTAGTAATTCAATGAGACAATTATACAAACTACTATCGCTTGCGATGCTGTTGTGTTCGGTTGTAACGGCATCTGCGCAACAGAGAATTACGGTTAAGGGTGTTGTTACCGATGCTTCGGACTCAACGCCGTTGATAGGTGTGAGTATCGTCACAGGTCCAGGTACGGGTGTGACGACAGGTGTCGATGGAGGATACTCGGTTACGGTGGCTGAGGGTACAACCCTTGTCTACCAATACTTGGGTTATAAGACCGTCGAGTGGGTTGTTCCTGTGGGTCAGCGCGAGTTGCGCCATGACGTTGCGTTGGAGTTCGATGTTGTCGACCAACTTGAAGAGGTTGTGGTGGTAGCTTATGGTACGCGTAAGAAGGGTACTATCGCAGGTTCGGTGTCGACCGTTAAGAGCGAGAAGTTGGAGAGCGTGCCAGCGGCGGGCTTCGATCAGGCGTTGCAGGGTCAGAGCCCAGGTCTTATGGTCTTGTCGAACTCTGGTGAGCCATCAAAGGCGGCGACATTCCAGATTCGTGGTACAAACTCTATCAACTCTGGTACAGCACCACTATTTATCCTCGATGGTGTGCCTATTTCAAGCTCTGATTTCAATGCTATCTCACCATCGGATATCGAGTCTGTATCTGTTTTGAAGGATGCTTCCTCTTCATCAATCTATGGTGCGCGTGCTGCAAATGGTGTTGTGGTTATCACCACTAAGCGCGGTACTACATCTGATAGTGCAAAGGTTACCTTCCGCAGCCAGTTTGGTATTTCGCAGTTGGCTCACGGAAATTGGAATCTGATGAATACCGATGAGCGTATCAGATTCGAGAAGGAGATTGGTCTCGATGCGGGTAAAAATTACGATGTTCTCTCGCAGATAGATGTTAATTGGCTCGATATGGTATTTAACGACCGCGCCGTGTTGCAGAGCTACGACCTCTCTATTAGCCGAGCTACGGATAAGATGAATTACTACGTATCTGGCTCATTCTATGATCAGGATGGTATTGCGCATAGCTCTATGTTCCGCCGCTATAATCTCCGTTCTAATGCAGATGTCAAGGCTTCGGAGTGGTTGCGATTGGGTACCAACTCGATGATTGTATACGAGGAGGTGCGTCAGGCTGAGGATGGCGAGTATGCACTCTACTCTCCAATTTCAGCAAGCCGCTTTATGTTGCCTTATTGGAATCCATACCGTGAGGATGGCTCTATCGCGTCGGAGGCTGATGGCTCATGGAAGGGTACGGGTCAGAACCCATTGGAGTGGATGAATAACAACCAGCAGCTAAATAAGAAGTATAAGGCGTTGTCGACGCTATTTGTGGAGTTGACCCCATTCAAGGGCTTTACATTCCGTTCGCAGATGGGTGCCGACTACACCAACTCGACAGCCTTTATGCAGTCTATGCCAAGCTATGTGGCGAATAATGGCGTAGGTGCTGCGGGTCGTGCGGCATATAACACCGTAAACCTTACAATCACCAATACGGCTACATATCAGAAGAATATAGACAACCGCCACTCGCTCAACTTTATGCTCGGTCAGGAGGGTGTCAACTACTATTACGAGGGCTTCCAGCTTATCACCCAGGGTCAGAATAACGACTTCCTAACTACGCTATCTTCGGGCTCACGTGCTTCGGTATGGAGCGATGTTACCGATTCGTATAGTTATTTGTCATTCTTTGGTCGTGGTGAGTATAGCTTCGATAATCGCTATTATGTAGATATGTCGTTGCGTACTGATGCCTCATCACGCTTCGGTAAGAGCGGTCGCTGGGCTACATTCTGGTCGGTTGGTCTTATGTGGAATGCGCGCAAGGAGGCATTCTTGGATGATGTAGATTGGTTGTCGAATGCTCAGGTGGCGTTCAGTACCGGTACTTCGGGTAACTCTTCAATTCCTAATTACGACCACTTGGCATTGGTTGGTGGTGGTGCTAACTACAACGACCAGATGGGTATCTATCCAATGCAGAGCGGTAATGAGGATCTTGGTTGGGAGAAGTTGTGGACAACAAACATCGCCTTCCACCTCGGCTTCTGGAATCGTTTGAATGTCGACTTGGAGGTCTATAATAAACTCACAACGGATATGCTTATGTCTGTGCCTGTGTCGTATGCCGATAAGGGCGAGGGCTTCCGTTGGGATAATATCGGTGCTATGGTGAATGGCGGTATTGAGCTCCAACTCAATGCAGACATCGTGCGTAGCCATAACTTCGTATGGAATGTTTCGGCAAACGTATCGTATAATAAGAATGTGATTACTGAGCTATATGGCGATCTTAATGAGTATGAGCTATCCTCTACAAATACAAAGCTTATGAAGGGTCACTCGGTAGGTGAGTTCTTCGTAAACCGCTATGCGGGCGTTAACCCTGCAAATGGTGATGCGTGGTGGTTGGATGCCGAAGACAATATCACTACGGAGTACCGCGAGAGCGATAAGAAGATGATTGGCAAGAGCTATATCGCCCCATGGCAGGGTGGTTTTGGCACTTCAATCACTTGGAAGGGCTTTACGCTATCATCGCAGTTTAGCTGGGTTGCGGACCGCTGGATGTTCAACAACGACCGCTTCTTCGAGGAGAGTAACGGACTCTACTCGGCATATAACCAGTCGCGCAGACTGCTTACCGACCGTTGGATGAAGCCTGGTGATGTGAAGGATATTCCTCGCTATGGCGTAACCCCACAGATGGACTCTCGCTTCTTGGAGAATGCCTCGTTCCTACGCTTGAAGAACTTGATGCTTAGCTACTCGGTGCCACGCAGTGCACTTCGTAAGGTTAAGGTATTTAGCGCAGCACGACTCTATATTCAGGCGCAGAACCTCTTTACCTTGACTCCATTTACGGGTCTTGATCCAGAGTCGTCGGGCAACGTATATAAGGCGCAGTACCCAATGTCGCGCCAATACTCTATGGGTGTAGATTTGAACTTCTAAACATCGTATATCTATGATTATGAAAAAGATATATCACGCATTTATCTCTGTGGCGATGCTTGCTACTATCAGCCTCAGCGCCACATCGTGTTTGGATAAGTATCCTAACTATGCAATCCCTGCCGATAAGGCAATCAACACCCTTGATGAATTGGATCAGGCGGCAATAGGTCTCTACGCAAGTTTCCTTAGTGGTGCGTTGTATAGCGGCTATTTAACACTACTTCCAGATTTGCAGTGCGATATGGCGTATGCCGTGAATGGCTATACCAATATTTATGGTAATATATGGCGCTGGGATATTCTGGCTACAAACTCAGAGATTACGTCAGTATATGCATCTCTATACGCTGTTATTGCTAATGCCAACTTTATGTTGCAGTATGCTCCTCGCGTGGAGCAGACGCTCACAACAGACGAGGAGTTTGAGTATTTTAATCAGATATGCGGTGAGGCATACTTTGCTCGCGCCTTGGCATACTCGGAGCTTATTAAGCTCTACTGCAAGGACTACAATGAGAATACACTCTTGGAGCCAGGTGTGGTGATTGTAACAAAGTACAACACTGACGAACCTATAGTGCGTGCAACACTCGAGGATTCCTATAAGAGGGTAATCAAGGATCTCGATACGGCTATCGAGTTGATGGATCTTGACGAGGATAGTTTCTCTGGAGCGCTGTTTAGTTCAACATATTTTAATGAGTATACCGCATACGCCCTTCGCGCGCGCGTAGCATTATATATGAAGGACTACGACACAGCAATTGAGTATGCATCGAAGGTTATCGATAGTGGATATTACGCCCTCTCGCCAGCAAATGTAGAGTATAGCTCTGGTATGAGCTACTTTACCTATATGTGGCAGTATGACGATGCTACGGAGATTATCTGGAAGGTGGGCTACACAATCAACTCATACGGTGGTGCGTTAGGTCAGCCATTCTTCAACTACGACTACCGTAGTATGAAGCCAGACTATGTGCCTGCTGAGTGGGTGCTCAACCTATACGATCAGAGCGACCTAAGATACGGTAACTACTTCTATACCTATCAAACAGGCTACGACCACGGCTTGCAGTGGCCGCTGCTTGTTAAGTATTTCGGTAATATGAACTTCTACAATAGCAACATATTGCACACTACAATGCCTAAGCCATTCCGCCTTGCTGAGCAGTATCTTATTCGTGCTGAAGCCTATGCTATGAAGGAGAGCTATGGGCTTGCTGGGGATGATATTGCAACATTGCGTGCGGCGCGATATGAGTCATACGGTAGCAGTGTTGCGATGACAAAGGATTCGGCAATGGAGATTATCGAGGAGGAGCGCGTCAAGGAGTTGTATATGGAGGGCTTCCGCCTTATGGACCTCAAGCGCTGGGGTAAGGGCTTCGAGCGTAAGCCTCAGGAGCAGTCGTTGGAGAATGGCTCATCGCTAAAGATTGAGTCAGACAATGTATTCTTCGTATGGCCTATCCCTAAGCACGAACTCGAAGCACCAGGCTCGATGATAGAACCAAACGATAGCAACATATAGAAACAAAGTAAGTTATGAAGATAAAACATCTATTAACAATCTGTATAGCATTTGCGTTAACAGCGTGTAAGTCAGACTTTACTGTACCTGTAAACCCCGATATTATTATGTTCTCGGCAGAGAGCTATACGTTGGGTATTATGGAGCAGGATAAGGAGGATGAGAGTGGTGACGAGCAGTGGCACGAGATAACCATTTCGGCTACTAAGGTGGTGGACTACGACCGTAATATCGGTGTTGAGGTTCTGTGGTCGGAGAGTAGCGCCATCGAGGGCTTGCACTACGTCGTTGAGTCTAATACGTTGACTATCCCTGCGGGTGAGCTTACCACAGCGTTGCGTATTCGTGGTATGGCGGAGAATATCCCTGTTGGTGAGGAACTTACATTATGCCTTAGCTTGGTGCTCGATGAGGAGAATGTATCGGAGCTTTATGGCACACGCAGCGAGGTGAAGTTGCAGCGTTGCTGTAAGTTCGATATCCAGAATTTTGTGGGATATGCCAAGATGACCTCTTCGTGGACTATGCAGTATATGAATAGTGATGCACGCCTGGTGCGCACGAAGCAAGGCAAGAATAAGAATAGCCTTATTATCGAGGAGATGTTCTATGAGGGCTACGATATAGAGGTTGAGTTCGATGATAAAGACCCATTGGAGCCACGTGTTATTGTGCCTGATGCTCAGGTGATTGGTTCTACTGGTGAGGCATTTGGTACTATATATGGTAATGGCAAGTTGATGATGAGCGAACCTACGGGTTATACCTCATATTATGGCACTTGCGAGAACTTTATGGTCTTGTACACGATGATGTATGTAGATAACGTAGGTACTGTGGGTGTCTATGTCAATATCTTCGAGTGGATTAGCGATGACGAGGCGGAGCGTATTATGCGCGAGGGATTCTAAGGTTGATAATAATAATAATATAAGAATATGAATAGTCTAAATCTAAACAAACTATGGTCGATGATACTTTTGCTATCAATGACCCTTGGAGCAGTATCGTGTGGCAATGAGGAGAAGGAGACTATACCTCAGTTGCCCGATATGGCAGTTATTGAGTGTGATGCCGGTGAGGAGTGTAAGATTGTATTCTCTGCTCAAAATAATTGGCGTTTGAGCTCTAATAAGATGTGGTGTAAGTTTAAGACTTCGGGTGGCAATTTTCAGGATATCTCAGGTCGTGCAGGTACACATGAAGTAGCAATCGTGATTGGTAATGAGCAGATTAAGGATGAGGTAACCGAGGCTGAGATTACTATCGTTATGGGTAGTCATAAGGCAGTTATTGCTCGCATATTGCGCGGACCAGATAAGTTCTATATCAAGATTTCGGATGCCACAGATACCTCTACAAATGGCGTTATCAAGATTAGCTATGATGCCTATACACTTGTCTATGTTGAGGCTAATTTTGACTTTAAGGCTGTTAAGTGGCCTGAGTGGGTTGAGATTAAAGATGGCTCGATCTCAGGTCGTGCGGGTGAGCAGGTTGAGGCTCTTCTTCGAATCGTTCCTAACGGCGATAGAGAGCGTTATGCAATCAAGAAGGAGGATGGTCATGTGATGGTCTTCTCTGATGATAAGGGTAGCGAGGATAGGACCTTTGCGTGTCCTATCACCTACGATGGCATGGGACGAAATATTGTAATCACTGCTCCTACAAACCTGTTGGAGTGGGATGTTACGGCTGATGGTAAGACATTTAGCCAGACCAATGACGAGGGTGAGACTACGACATATCAGGATAAGCTCGAGTACAATATCGTTGCGAACAAGAATATCTTCCATGTTATCTACGTTGAGAAAGTTATCGAGCGTGGTATTCACACTATGGAGGCCTTTAACGAGGAAGAGGCAAATCTTTGGATGCACTTCGATAAGTATAGCAGAACGCTTACCGTAGATCCAGCTGCAAAGCCACGTTATGGCTATGTTTTGGCGCTCCCACAAGAGGTATATAACTTTGTGCTTGCCGACTTGAAGACAGGAATCATATATGAGGCGGATAATAGCTCTGGTATTGATATGCCAACAATTGGAGCTGAATACAGACAGTATATTGTTGCATCGTTGACACAGTCTGGCTCTGAGGTGGTTGTAGATACTGCAACCCAGATGCATGTGTATCACTCGCTTACAGCATACGATATTCCAGCATTGTGCTATACTGATAGTGCGGTAATGGCGCAGTATGGTGTTGAGGAGGCCTACATCGTTCCGTTTGTCAACTCTGTTCCAGGCAAGCAGCCATGTATTGTCATAAACCCACGTGTTGAGGATTGGACAACAGAGAATCTTGAAGCGGGTAGAGTTGGTGTAGAAGTATGGTATAAGGGTGAGTTGTTGAAGGCGGAGGATAAGGAGTACTACGTTGGCGAGAATGTAGACGAACTTCTATCATTGCATCTCTATGGCCCAAAGGCAGGCTTTGAGATTGGCGGTGAGAATATATATGCAGTATTCAAGGTGGATGGCGAGGCTAAGAAGCTCCTCGTTGTAACCCCTCCAACAAAATAGGTATAACAACAAAAAGATTTCGGTATGAGCAAAAAAATCATACTACTTTGTACAGCGATAGTCGCATTTGCAACCCTTATGATGACTGCTTGTCAGCATGATCCGGTCGAGGAGCAGGGGACAGAGTATGGATATGTGGCATTTAGATTGGTCAAGGCGTCGCAGCCTGAGGCTGATGCTGAGACATCATCGCGCGCGCTGTTCGAGTGGCTCTCGGATGCGCACAAGATTACTATTACCTTGCAGCCACTTGACGATGTTATCTCATTAACGCAGACACTGCCTATCACCTATTACGACAAGGAGTTGGCAGAGTGGGGTGTTACGAGTGATAAGATTCGTATGCTTGTTGGCAGTTATAGGGTTTTGGGCTATAAGCTATACGATAACTGCGATAACCCTCTTTTCGATGATGAATGCAATGGTTTGGAGTTCGAGGTTGTGAAGAATGGACTCTCGATATGTGAGATAGGTGTAGAGAATGCTGTTAAGCGCGGTAAGGTTGGCTTTAGATTGGTTAAGAGCCTCATTGGTAAGGAGGAGACAGAGGAGACAGAGGAGACAGAGGAGACACGCGCTAATGGTGAATACCTCTTTGAGAGTATCAAGGCAGTGGATATTGCTGTTAAAAACAAGTCGACGCAAAAAACTACAACCTTGGAGGCGCGTAAGTTGTCACTTGTAGAGGAGTTTGTGGAGAGCGCTGAAGATAAGAAAAAGAAGATTCTTACTTCCTATATCGAGTGTGAGGAGAGCTTCTGGTTGGAGGCTGGTGATTACACCATCACCTCTTACACAACATACTCAGATGCTAAGGCTAAGAAGAAGCTTGGCGAAGCCTCTATCGAAGATCTAAATAGAACGTTTAGCGTTAAGGATAACCAGTTGCATATTGTTGAGGATGTTCCTATTAAGCTATCTGAGACTGCTGAGCATATCAAAGACTACGAAGCCTTGAAGCTTATATGGGAGGCTTTGGATGGCGAGAATTGGTCGTTCCATGGCGAGGAGTACCCTGCGGGTAGCAATTGGAACTTCAATAAGGATAAGGATATGTGGGGTGACCAGCCAGGTGTTACGCTTAACGCTGAGGGTCGTGTTGAGAATCTCAACCTCTCGGGCTTTGGCGCTAAGGGTGTTGTGCCTGATGCTATTGGTCAGCTTACCGATCTTAAACTCCTCTATTTGGGTAACCACAACGAACTTATTGGTGGCTACGATGGCGATGCTAAGGCTGGTCGTCTCAGTGCTATGAGCTATTATAATAATGTTCTAAAGCGTGATGTGCGTGAGGGTCTAAGTCGTGAGTTGAAGAGTGCTATCAATAACGATGCTACACAGCGCCCAATCCTCGAGAGTCGTGTTAGCCGCAAGGATGTCGCTTTTGGAAACCTTACAAATGGCATTACAGGTATCTCGCGTGCGATGATGCGCCTAACGAAGTTGGAGCAGTTCTTTATTGCTAACTCTCCAATCACCACCGAGGGCTTCTTTGTGGAGTGTAAAGAGTATGCTGATGAGCAGGAGTCGTGGAGCTGGGCAAACTTTGAGAATCTTGCCGATGTCGAGATTTATAACTGTCCAGAGCTTACAGCTTTGCCAAGCGAACTTATTACCGAGTTGCCAAATATACAGTCGTTGAATGTGGCGATGAACTATGGTATCTCGGGCGAGCAGCTCAAGGCTGATTGGGAGGCGTTGATTGATGGCGCTTCGGGAGCTAAGGTGCAGATTCTATATCTTGGTTTCAACAACCTTACAGAGACACCATCGTATGACTATTTGAAGCGTATGTCGAAGATTGGTCTTTTGGATTGCAATAGCAATAAACTTACAACCATTCACCCATTTGGTAAGGAGATAAACCCAACAACGCTTATCTATGACTACAACCAGATAGAGAATATCTCGGTTGTTGAGGATGACTACTTCTGCGGTTATAGTCAATTGGAGGATTTCACCTGCTCGAATAATAAGCTAACCGAGCTTCCTGACCTCTTTACCGCTAAGTCGGTTTATAGATTCAAGAGCGTGGATTTCTCGTCAAACAACATTGACGCGTTGCAGAATGGTGATAAGTGGCATGGTGTCAACACCGAGACACTAAACCTAGCAAATAACCGATTTGAGATGTTGCCAAAACGTCTTATCGGCTCAGGTTCGCAGATTGGAATATTGATGCTTAGCTCAAATGGGATGACTAAGATTGAGGAGGGTGCGCTTGTAGGCTCAGGTAGTGAGTATCTAACGACTATCGACCTTAGCTTCAACCGCCTAACCGAGCTTCCATACAATGATTTTAGCATCACGAACATCCCATTCCTCTATGGTATCGACCTTTCGAGCAACGCTCTTTCGGAGTTCCCACACGCACCGCTATCGGTTGATAGATTGAGCGTTATCAGTGTTCGTCAGCAGAGAGATGATGAGGGTAACCGTACGCTCTCGGAGTGGCCAGAGGGTATTGGCAACCATAAGAGTCTTGCGGCGTTGTATATCGGCTCTAACGACTTGGGTAAGATTACAGATACAATATCGCCATATATTATGATTCTCGAGATTATGGATAACCCAAATATCTCGATAGATCTAAGTAATGTCTGTCCATATATTGAGATGGGTTATTATCTACTCGTCTACGATTCGACACAGGATATTCGTGGCTGTGATGCTCTAAACCTTGATTAAAAGCTGTGATTATGAAGAAGTTATACTATTATATTCCTCTGCTTGCAGGACTTCTATTCTCTGCCTGCCAGGAGGATATTCCAACGATTAATGGCTTCGAGGCAGATTGTGACCATATCGAGGCTAAGGCCGAGGGTGGAGAGTTCGAGGTTATTATACGCTCTAAGGAGGATTGGGTGGTCGAGGTAGAAGGGTATCAACCTTGGGTGATGTTCTCGCCTGCAAATGGTCGTGGTGAAACACGATGCATTGTTAAGATTGACTCTGCATTGAAGTCTGATACACGCAATGCAAATATCTTCATCAAATCTGGCTTCGAAGATCCTAAGGCCATTTCGATTACTCAGAAGGGCTATGAGAAGAGTCTTGTTGCCTTAGAGAAGGGTACAACCGATACAATTAATATAATTGATATCGCAGCTTCGGCAATCAAGGCCAACAGATGGGTTGAGTTCGATGTAGCCACCACCGTGAAGTTCAAGGTTAAGAGTGGTGCGAACTGGATTACCGTGGATACTGCTTATAGAGAAAATCTCAACCTTAACCGCGGTATGCGCCCACGTACTACACGTGTACGCTTCGACTGGAAGATGAATAGTGACCCTAAGAAGCGTGTTGAGACCTTACGTTTTATCAGTGACGATGCTGATACTTTGGAGCTTGCAACGCTAAATATTTGCCAGGCGGCAGGACCTCTTATCGAGGATAACCGTGCGGGTGACTCGTTGGCTATAATCACCATTTACGAGAAGTTGGAGTGTTGGACCGATAATGGTATCTCTACGACCGAGAATATGAGTCGTTGGGACTGTGTTCGCTTGTGGAAGTCTACGGATAAGACCCTTCCAGCGCCGGAGGCTGTAGGTCGTGTGCGTGATCTCGATTTAAGCTTCTTCAACACTGAGGATGGTGTGCCTGTGGAGATTAAGCACCTCAAATATTTGGAGACATTGTCTTTGTTTAGTAATGTTAACACTATGCTCAAGAGCATCGACCTTTGCGAGGAGGTGGCTACGCTTGAGTATTTGAAGGATTTGCGCATCGCAGCCTTTGGTCTTGTGTCATTGCCCAAAAACTTCGCCGAGCTTGGCGATACGCTTGAGTCTCTCGATCTTAACTCTAATAATTTCAATGAGATACCTGAGGTTATCAAAAGGGAGAACTTCCCTAAGTTGAAGGTTTTGAACCTTGCAAGCAACCGTCGAGCATCAATTTCGGATCTTCGTAAGCGAAGCACTACCAACGAGGGTAAGATTGGTATCTATGCAAAGATTGAGGATGCTGAAGACAACGTCGTTAGAAATCTATTCTTATGGGAGGAGTTGGAGGAGCTTCAACTATCTCTCAACTATATCGAGGGTACGTTGCCCGACTTTAATGATATGCCAAAATATACTAAGAAGGATGTTATAGAGTATGGTGACACCGTAAATTGGGCTGTAGGCAATGTGCCACGTATTCTACCAAATATGCGTAGCCTCAAGATTAACCTTAACTTTATGACAGGCAATGTACCTAATTGGTTGCTCTACCATCCACGCCTTTTGGAGTGGGGTCCAGAGGTCCTGATATTCCCACAGCAGGAGAAAGGTGTGAATAGTGATGGTGCTTACGTTGGCTTTGGAAATGCACCTGCAAACTTTGAATACTACTTTGAGAAGTATCCTAAGTACCGTGACAGGTATGAGTTTAATGAGGAAATGGAGGAATAACGATGAGAAAAACTCTTATTATAGCATCCTTGCTACTTGCTGTAGGATGCGTAAAGGATGATACGGTTGTCTTGTCACCAGAGCAGGACAACAATACAATAATGATTCCTGTGGATGCCAACCTTGGTGAGGCAATCATCAAGTTTAAGCCCGAGATGGAGGATGTCCTCGACCAGACGATGACGCGCTCAGGTGGTGTGGCTACACGCTCAGGCATACCGTCTACGGATGAGGTGCTCGACATCCTCGGAGCATACTCCTTTGAGCGAGTATTCCCTGTTGATACACGCCACGAGGAGCGTACACGCGAGGCGGGACTACACCTATGGTATATCGTTCGCTTTGACGAGAGTGAGAACATAGGCGAGGCCTTCGCGCGTCTATCGAAGCTCGGCGAGGTAGATAAGCTTCAGTGCAACCGCCAACTAAAGCGCGCCCATACAGGCGAACCTGTGTTTGTTAGCTGTGCTGAGGCTGATAGCCGATCTGTGACACGCGCTGCAGAGAGTATGCCTTTCAAAGACCCAGACCTATATCGTCAGTGGTGCTATCACAACGATGGTTTGAAACGCGATTTTGTGAGCGAGCGAGCTGGTATCGTTGAGGGAGCTGATGCTGGTTGCTTGGAGGCGTGGAAAAAGTGTGTTGGCGACGAGGAGATTATCGTGGCGGTTATGGATGAGGCGCCAATGTGGAGCCATCCCGACCTTGCTGACAATATCTGGATTAACGAGGGCGAGGAGCTACACGCTGGCAAGGATGCTGACGGCAACGGATATGTAGATGATAAGTATGGCTATAACTTTGTGCGCAATACGGGTGTAACGTCGTGGACATCGAACGGCAGCACAGGTCATGGTACTCACGTGGCTGGTACTATTGCTGCGGTAAACGATAATGGTATCGGTTGTTCGGGTATTGCTGGTGGCGGCAAGGGTAGAAAGGGCGTTAAGATTATGACACTTCAGCTCTTTGATGGTATGAACTCTTGCTCGCTTGCTATGGAGGCGCGCGCTATGAAGTATGCTGCGGATAATGGTGCTGTGATATTGCAGTGTTCGTGGGGTTATAACTCTGCTAAGTCTAACTATATTATGGGTTATACGCCTGGCCCTGCAACCGAGGAGGAGTGGGCTGCGACATACCCATTGGAGAAGGAGGCGATCGACTACTTTATCCATAAGGCGGGCTCTCCAAATGGAGTTATTAACGGCGGTCTTGCAATCTTTGCTTCGGGTAACGAGTATGCTGCGCAGTCATCATTCCCTGCGGCATATTCTAAGTGTATATCGGTTGCGGCTATTGCTGCCGACTACACCCCTGCGTCATATTCAAACTATGGTTCTGAGGTCTTGCTCTGCGCTCCTGGTGGCGATTTGGAGTACTATGGCACTCCTGGTGAGGCGGATGAGCAGTATGATGAGAATGGCAAGTTAAAGGAGCAGGGTGCTATCTACTCGACGCTTGTGCAGAATGGTGTTGCAGGCTATGGTTATTACGAGGGAACGTCTATGGCGTGTCCGCATGTTTCGGGTGTTGCGGCACTCGGTCTCTCATACGCTAAGCAGAATGGTAAACACTTTACCTGGGAGGAGTTCCGTGAATTGATGTACGAATCGGCAGATGATATAGATAGCCACTTTACTGGCGATAAGTTGTACTATATGCGCCACGCATCGGCTGGTGCAACACCTATAAAGATGAATCTTGCGGAGTATCGCGGTAAGATGGGTCGCTTGGTGGATGCAACGAACCTATTGAATGCTATTGATGGCAGTGGTCGTGATATGTGTTTGCCAAATATCACTCTTGCCCCAGATCAGAGTGTAACACTCTCACTTGCAAAGTATGGTATTGTAGATGCTACGGATGTGATGGTTGAAAATAGTGCTATTGCTACGGCGGTCTTTACAAAAGAGATGACCGAAATCGTTGTAACGGCACATGGTGTTGGTCAGACCGAGCTTACGGTAGTAGCACCAAATGCGCAGACCGTAGTTGTTACGGTACGCGAGGGTGCATCGGACAATGGCTGGTTGTAGAGTCGAGATGAGGTTGAAAGCTACATATTTTGTCGTAGCGCTGTTGGCTATTGTGCCGATGTCGCTATCAGCACAAAGTAGAGGCTTCCTCTCACGCGAGGCGTTGGACTCGCTGGTAAACCCTCGGAACTCGGCTAAGGCTGCGGGGGTGTTGGTCTTGTCGCATAGCACGATAGCGCTTGGCGAGATTGAGGGTGATGAGGTTGTTTACTTTAATTTTGAGTTAAGAAACACCTCACAACATAGCGTTACAATCACGGAGTTTCGTCCCTCGTGTGGTTGTATCAAGGTGGCTACTAAGCCGCAGAGCGTAGCACCTAACTCTACGCTTAGGGTGAGCGCAAGTTTTAATCCCGCGGGGCGTAGCAGTGGGTTTAGTTATAGGATTAATATATACACCGACCTTGATAGCGAACTCCCAACCGAGAGGGTGATGGTCGAGGGCAGTGTTAAGTGTGATGATAAGTGGTTGCATCTGCCACAGCGTGCAGGAGCATTGCGCCTAAGCCGTAAGGAGGTGACAATAGTTTCGCGTGGCGAGGAGCGTATAGCTGTGGCAAATAGTGGCGATAAGGCGGTAACCATCACCGCACGACCTACGGTTGAGGGGCTTAGCCTACGATGCGAGCCAGAGAGGCTGATGCCAGACGCTGAGGGTAATATATTTATAAGTTTTAGGGGTGATGTATCCTCAGAGCTTAATACGATAGTTATATTGGAGGGTGTGGAGGCATCGCCCGCCGAGAGTATGATAAAAGTAACAATTAAGAGATAGATATACTATGAAGTTTTTAAGAGAGATAGTTGCATTTGCCATTGTGGTAGCATCGCTATTTGTTGCTGGCTGTGATAAGGGTAGCGAGGTGGATAACACCAAGACTCCAAATAAGGCAGTGACATACTACACAATTGATGGTGTGTGGCAGCTTACAGAGTGGAACGATGCCCCTTTGGCTGAGGGCACACATCTATATATCGACCTTGATCGTAAGAGTCACACCTTCGAGATGTGGGATAACCTTAACTCGATGTACACTACAATGCGTAGTGGCGGATTTGTATTGTCGGTAGATGATATGAGTCGCACGAAAATCTCTGGTTGGTACGACTACGGTGTTGGCGATTGGAGCAACGAGTATCTTGTTACGCTTAGCGCCGAGGGTGATACTATGTTGTGGGGCTCAGTATCGGGATCTGAGACAATGACCTTTGTTGAGGTTGAGGAACTTCCAGAATTTTAGTTATTAACTTAAATAGACTACCTATGAAAACTTTTAAGAGTTTGGCAGTTCTTGCAACTGCCCTAATAGCACTCCTAAGCTGGGGTTGTGAGATGTTCAATGAAAAGGAGCAGCCTAAGGCTCCAACTATCACTATCGGCGAGCCTGCGTTCGACACTGAGGCTATGACCGTAACACTTTTGTTTACGCCATCGGTTAATACTACCGCTTGGTACTATAAGTTTGAGAGTGAGGGTGTTGTTGCAAACTTCACATTGGTTGCTGGTGATCAGCCAAAGGAGATTGTAGTTCCATTCGAGTACGATGTTGACTACACAGTCTCTGCGTACGCTGAGGGTCAGGGCTTTGAGAGTGACCTTGTAATCAAGGAGTTCTCGTTGAAGACTATCCCTACTATCTCTGTGTCGAAGCCACATTTCGACGAGGAGGCTATGACAGTTAGCTTCGACGTCGCACCATCTGAGGGCACACACCATTGGTATTGGGGTGTTAAGGATTCGGAGTATGCTCAGTATGAGGGTGATGAGGCTCAGACTGTAAGCTGTGCTGTTGAGTACGGTGTTGAGTACACATTCCTATTCCGCGTTGAGAACGAGCAGCTTAATGGCGAGACCAAGGAGGTTGAGTTCGCAGTTATCGAGCCTGTTGTGGAGATTGCTATTGAGAACCTAACAGCATATACGCTCGATGCTGTTATCACCAAGAAGGAGCACTGCGTTAAGTATGTTGCAGGTGCTCTTCATACTACTGCATACGACAGAAATGTCTTTATTGAGCAGGCGCAGAAGTCGCTTAACCCAGATCCATCATATCAGTTTGCTGTGTTTAACTCTGCAACCGAGAGCCGTACATTCTCTGAGCAGGATTTGGTGCGTAACTCACTCCTTACAAGCGATGAGAATGCTGGTATTATCCTACTTCCTAATACATCTTACACCATTGCAGTTTATGGCGAGGATGCTAATGGTAACTACACCGTAACTACCAAGGAGGTTGAAATCCCAGAGGTGGAGATTAACGGTACATCGCCTATCTCTATCGAGGTTGTAGATATTGAGCTTACAGCAGCCAGCGCTAAGGTAACTGCTGAGGCTGGTAGCAAGGTTCTTTCAGGTTATATCGACCCAGCTATCGCTAAGGCTGATACTGAGAAGCCTTTCGACTTCGAGGGTAAGAGCGACGAGGAGATTAAGAACTACATCGCAAGCGTTGTTAAGGGTGTACCTACTATCTATACAGAGCCTTTCACATACGTTCTAAGCGATCGCTTTGCTAACGATACTGAGTATGTTGCATACGCCATCGCAATTAAGGATGGTAAGGTTGGTGAGGTTGTCTACACTAAGTTCCAGACCCTCCGTCCATCACTTTCAGGTGTTGCTACCATTACTGCTGCTGTGATTGAGGCGCAGACATCACACGAGACTTTAACCGTACAGCTTACCACAGAGCTCGCTACTAAGGTGCGCCTATATGCAGCTCCTGCATCTGACCATGCGTCGTATGCCGACAATATGGTATACATCATGGACTCTAACGACTATCAGAACTACCGTGAGGAGTACGAGGTTGTAGATGGTGTTGCTACATGTGTTGTGAACATCTACCACCCAGCTGCTAACTACTATCTATATGCTTCTGCCGTAGATGCTGATGGTCATGCTGGTGCTATTGTATGTGTTGCGCAGTTGGCAGGCTTTGAGACAGAGTATTATACTACTATCGAGGAGATTATCGAGGAGAGCGGTATGGACTATAATGGTACAGGTTCTGCAACTCTATCTGTAGAGGTTCTCAATATAGATGAGGAGGAGAGTAGAATTGGTGTAGCTCTCACCGCAAGCAACTTTAGCGATAATGTTGACAAGGTATGGTTCCTACGTTACAATGGTAAGATAGATGAGATTGAGGCTCAGGTTAAGGAGGCTTTTGCTGAGTATCTTGAGGAGAATACGATTATCGGCTCATGTAAAATTACTAAGGATGGTTTCGCTATTAAGTATATTGATGACCTAAGTAGCGACTGGAATCCTAAAAGAGAAGCATTGAGTATGTATAATGCATCATGGGGTGGTGATGTTATTGTGATGGTTATCCTTGATACTGATGGCAAGCTAAATATACATAGCTATTATGCTGCTGGTCAGGAGGTGGTAGTATTATAGTTCATTCTCTTAGGGTATTGAGGCTGGCTAAGTCACCTTTGAGTCAGTTCTCAACCATATAATTTGAGGTCTGAGGTTGCTTTTCGATGGGCAAACCTCAGACCTCTTAATTTGTGACAACGTAATTTATAGAACATCCTATATGTTATTTGCGAAATAATTGTTACCTTTGCTTATAGTTATCCGTAACCGTACAAATTAAGAGTATCGATTATATGAAAAAGAGGATTATTTATCTTGTGGCAATGGTGTTGCTGCTTGTGTCGTGTGGTCCAACAGAGAGTTATCTCTATCTAATCTTAGATATTACGGATAATGTCAAGGCGGTGATACGCATTGATACTTCCGATGATAGACGTTGCTGGTCGGGCAACGAGGAGATAACAATACTATCTACATCGGCAGAAAATTGTAGCGCCACGATGAGTGATATTGACGAAGATATGCAATATGCACTCTATCCCGCGGATATGGAAGCAACCGTAGTGGATGATAGGGTAGTTACAACGCTTACTCAGTGTAGAGAGTACAGCAATATCGCAGAGCCTCTAATGGTTGCCAGATGGGAGAATGGCGATGTCCTCTTTGAGGAGGCATCTGCTATATTGTGCCTTAACCTAAGCTGTGCAGGAGTAGAAAATCGACTACTTAAGTCGATAACTCTAAGCTCTGAGTCTAAGGCTATAGCGGGTCGTGTGGAGATAGATTGTAACGAGCTATCTATGCACTTCGTTGATAATCTTCAGAGTGCCATCTCGGTGCAGGGCGTTGATACGATGCTCGCGGCAGAGTCTAAGCCATTTTATATTGCAATGCCACCTCTCGACTTTGAGGATGGTGAACTTTGTGTTACATACGAGTTTGAGGATGGCGTGCAGAGCATAATGCTGCCAGCTATAAAACTTCTTCGTGGTGAGACTTGCAGCCTAAACCATAGCCTTTAAGGAGAGGAACTATGATATACTTTAATTCCGATTATACAGCAGGTGCGCATAGCGAAGTCTTGGATGCTATCGTGCGCACAAACTTGGAGCATACCCCAGGCTACGGTCTTGATCCTTATACGGCAGATGCTAAGAGACTTATTCGTAAGGCAATTGGGGATGATAGTGCCGAGATTATCTTCCTTGTGGGTGGCACACAGACAAATGCTACCGCTATAGATGGTATTCTTGCGCGCCATGAGGGTGTGCTGGCTGCCGATAGTGGTCATATCGCTGTCCACGAGTCGGGAGCTATCGAGGCCTCGGGACATAAGGTCTTGACGCTGCCGGAGTATAGTGGCAAGGTCAGGGCTGAGGATGTGGATAGCTATATCACGGAGTTCTATCGCGATGAAACGTATCAGCATATGGTTGCCCCAGGAATGCTCTACATCTCGCAGCCAACCGAATATGGTACGATATATTCGTTGGAGGAGTTGGAGGCGCTTAGTGCCGTATGTCGTAGACACAAGATTCCGCTCTATATTGATGGCGCGCGTATGGGCTATGCCCTTATGGCAGAGGGTGCAGACTTCACGTTGAGGGATATTGCTCGCCTTGCCGATGTATTCTATATCGGAGGCACTAAGTGTGGTGCACTCTTTGGCGAGGCGTTGGTTGTTACAAATCGCAACCTCTTGAAGAATCTCTTTCCACTTGTTAAGCAGCATGGCGCCCTCCTTGCTAAGGGCCGTCTGCTTGGTGTACAGTTTGGGGCATTGTTCCGCGATGGTCTCTATGCGCGTATCTCGGGTAGTGCTGTGCACTTAGCCATACGTCTGCGTGAGATAATGCGTGGGGCGGGCTTTGAGGTTGTTATCGAGTCGCCTACGAATCAGCAATTCTTCCGCCTACCAAACAATATCATAGATAGACTCCGCGAGAGCATATCGTTTGACTATTGGGGCCCTCGTGGCGAGGATAATAGCGTTGTTCGCTTCGTAACAAGCTGGGCAACTACCGAGGAGGATATTGCAGAGTTGGAGCGGATAGTGTTGTATGTAAATAATGAGGATAGTGAATAAAAAGAGTATTTTGTCGTTCTTTGTTGTGATAAGGCAGACATCTACTGCCGCTAACAAAAATAAATGCGAATGGGCAGTACGTCAAAGTACAGCCCATCCGCATTTTTTTGCCGAGCGAAAGTATCTGCAGCCTTCTAACAACAAATTAGCTTGCCCCGGGAATGCTCATTTACGCCTAAGTAAACTACGCTTTTTCGGGCTTCGCAACGCCGCGAGTAAGCTAGAGCAGAGACCGCTTGCGGA
>JAZOSJ010000094.1:0-2521 GCA_045657045.1 Alistipes sp. | reverse complement strand
TGGTGCTGATAACGGTATTGGTCTTGCTGCAGCTATGGCAGCTATGGAGGATGCAGACCTTGTACACGGTCCTCTTGAGTGCTTGTTCACAGCTACCGAGGAGACAGGTATGGATGGTGCTTTTGGTCTTAAGAGTGGCTTGCTTAAGGGTGAGATTTTGCTCAACCTCGATTCTGAGACTGAGGGTGAGTTGTATGTAGGTTGTGCTGGTGGTATGGATGTAAATGTTACATTCAAGTATCGTGAGCAGCCTTTGGAGGGTAAGTTCGCCGCATATAAGGTTACAGTTAAGGGTTTGAAGGGTGGTCACTCTGGTATCCAGATTGGTACACAGCGTGCTAACGCTAATAAGGTGTTGTTCCGCTTGTTGCGTCAGGAGACAGAGTCTTACGGCTTGGAGCTTGCATCTGTAGAGGGTGGTAATATGCGTAACGCTATCCCACGCGAGGCTTGGGCAGTTGTTGTAGTTCGCGAGGCTGAGAAGGCTATCTTCGAGGCTAATGTTAAGTCTTTCGAGAAGGTTATCATCAAGGAGTTCGAGGGTATCGAGGACTCTATCGAGATCTTTGCAGAGCCTATTGAGTGTCCTAAGGTTATCATTCCACACCTTGAGTCACACTCACTTATCCGTGCTATCTGCGGTTGCCCTAACGGTGTGCAGCGTATGTCTATTGCGATGGAGGGTCTTGTGCAGACCTCTTCTAACTTGGCTATCGTGGTATCTAACGGCTCGACAGTTGAGGTTAAGTGCTTGTTGCGCTCATCGGTAGATACCGAGAAGGCTGAGTTGGCTGGCGCTATCTCATCTGTATTCGAGTTGGCAGGTGCTGATGTAGAGCTTTCGGGTGCTTACAGCGGCTGGAATCCAAATATGAAGTCGCCAATCTTGCACACTATGCTCGAGTCTTACGAGAAGCTATATGGTGTTAAGCCATCTGTAACTGCTATCCACGCAGGCTTGGAGTGCGGTATCATTGGTGCTAAGTACCCAGGTATGGATATGATATCGTTTGGCCCTACCATCTGCTATCCACACTCACCAGATGAGAAGGTGAACATTGCATCTGTGGAGAAGTTCTATGACTTCTTGCTCAATACTTTGCGTAACGCCCCTTTGAAGTAGTACTTAAAGGCTAACCCAAATGAGAGAGCAAACGCTTGATAGACCTACCGTCGAGCGCGAGACTAAATGGTTTGTAGTTGTCAACCCCGCATCTGGTTCGGGTAAGGGGTTGACCGACTACCCATTGATTTCTAAACTCTTGCGCGATAATGGCATACGCCACGAGGCGGTATTCACTGAACATAAGCATCATGCTGCGGAGTTGACCGTATCTGCCATCGAGAGTGGTTATAGACATATCATTGTGGTTGGTGGCGACGGCACACTGCATGAGGTGGTTAACGGAGTCTTTATCCAGAAGAGGGTAGAGAGCTCCGAGATTACCATCGCGATGATATCTACGGGTACGGGTAACGACTGGATACGAATGTTCGGCATCCCTACGCGCTACTCGGAGGCTATACGTGCGATTAAGGAGGGTTACACCCTCTTGCAGGATGTTGCGGAGGTGAGCTACGAGGAGTCGAAGGTGCGCCAGGTGCGTTATATGGCAAATGTTGCGGGCTTGGGTTTTGATGCAGCGGTTATCAAGCGCACGCTTACAAGTAAGGCTAAGGGCTATCTTGGTCGTGGTGGCTACTTTTGGTGCTTGATACGCTCATTCTTTGCGCATAGAGCTACGGGTACTAAGGTGTGGGTTGACGATGAACTTGTCTATAATAACCTGCTATTTAGTATTGCTATTGGCGTAGGTAAGTACAACGGAGGTGGTATCCAGCAGTTGCCAGATGCTGTTGCTGATGATGGTTTGTTGGATGTTACGATGATACGTCCCGTGCATTGGTGGCACGTAATCTTCCGCCTACGTCGCCTCTTTAATGGTACGATATACTCTATTGGTCACGTTATCCATGCTCAGGGTAAGCGCATCCGCATCGAGTCCTCGCCAGAGACCCATCTCGAGATTGATGGCGAGTTATATGGTCACACCCCCGTTGATATTCAGGTTATGCACCGCGAAGTAAGGGTTGTGATAAATAAATCATTTATAGATAGACTAAAAGCGTAGTCCTATTGAAAACTCTCCTTTTTCGGCGGTGAATTTTATTTCACCGCCTATTTTGTTGATATACATTGCATTAGGTTGTTGCGTTGTGAAACGACTTTTTATGCAAAAATGGTTTAAGCGTTGATTTTACCCTTTTGTGTGTAGTCTTCTATGTGGTATAAATTAAGTATAATCAAGATATAATATGCTAAATTCTTTGGAGGTCTAAAAAATCTGATATATATTTGCATTGCGTAAAAATAATCAACTCACTGCGTAAAATGTAATGTTATGTATAAAAGAGCTGAATATCAGAAAATTAAATCAAGGCTTGAAGAAGAAAGAACGTTTATTCAGGTTGTAATGGGTGCTCGCCAGATTGGCAAATCAACAGTTGTCAAGCAGGTACT
>JAZOSJ010000093.1:0-4315 GCA_045657045.1 Alistipes sp. | reverse complement strand
TACCGTATGCAGGGTGTAAAGATTAACGATAAGCACTTTGAGGTTATCGTACGCCAGATGATGTCGAAGGTACAGATTGAGGATCCAGGTGATACTCGCTTCTTCGAGGATCAGGTAGTAGACAAGTGGGAGTTTATGGATGTTATCGATGAGCTCTACGACAAGGTTGTTGTTACAGATGCTGGTGGCTCACAGAATGTTCAGCCAGGTCAGATTATCTCAATGCGTAAGCTACGCGATGAGAACTCTGCACTTAAGCGTCGTGATATGGCTTTGGTTGAGGTTCGTCCTATTGTTCCAGCTACATCTAACCAGGTACTTCAGGGTATCACCCGTGCGGCATTGCAGACATCAAGCTTTATCTCTGCTGCGTCGTTCCAGGAGACTACTAAGGTACTTAACGAGGCTGCTATCCAGGCTAAGACCGATGATTTGGTTAACCTTAAGGAGAACGTTATTACGGGTAACCCAATCCCTGGTGGTACAGGTTTGCGCGACTACGAGGATTTGATCGTAGGTTTGCGTTCAGAGCTTGAGCCAGCTATGGAGGAGTAATCCAAGCGTAAGCTATATATGAATGAGGGGCGTCCAACGGATGCCCCTCATTTTGTGTCTATATTGAAATAAAAGTCGAGAGATTACTCTCCAAGTATCATTGATTTAATCGCCTCGGCGCACTTTTCTGGCTCTTCGTAGAAGCCCATATGTCCCGACTCTTCGAGCCATAGTACGCGGGCGTGTGGGTCGAGGGCTATCATCTCTTCGGCCACCTCGTTAGGGATGTAGTAGTCGTGCTTGCCGAAGATAAAGAGGTGAGGAATGCCGCTATTGCGCAGCTGCTCGCCACGGCTCTTGCGCTCGATCATACCGCCGAGGATGGCAATTACGCCCTCGTCCTCGGTGATAAGAATAAGCTCGCCAATATCCTCGATATAATCCTTCAGACGCTTGGCATTCTGTGGTGCGAAGCCTGCGTGTGGCACAAGTCGCGCGAGGGTATTCTTCTTTCCCGCCTTTATAAGCTCAATCTCGCGGCGGCGACGGTCGCACTTTTCCTGGCTATCGGCTGAGGTTGTGGAGCTTAGCAGAATAATATTCTCCAAATGTTGGGCGTAGTTATCCATCATCGCAAGCGCCACATAGCCGCCCATCGAGTGTCCCACGACGCTATAACGCTCTATGCCCAAAGCCTTCATCGTAAGTCCCACGCAGTCGGCAAGATACTCCATCGTGTGTACCGCGCCATTTACTACCGATACACCGTGTCCAGGGAGGTCTATTGTCACCACGCGCATTGAGCCTTTTAGCATATCCACAAACTCGTCCCATACAAGCATCGACTCCAAGTAGCCGTGCAATAGTACCACGCACTTCTCGCCGCGCTCAGTATCAGCCACGTGCATAGGGGTCTGCCCCGCCATAATAAATTTCTCTGTCATAAGCCTATTTTATTAAGGGATGTTCTATAAATTAGTTCATCAAGTTTGGTATTCATTTGTATTTGGGGAATTTATATTTCGGTCGCTTTTGAGTCTCTTTCGGTATCTTCTTTATCTTTACTCGGTTACGATGCCCGCATCGCGCCCTCGTAATAGCTAAAGAATCTCTCCGAAATAGCCTTCAAAATCGTCTCGACCTAATTTATAGAACCTCCCTTAGATGTTACAATATTACGAAAATATCACGAGATATGCAAGAGCGAGGTCTAAAAATCGCATAATATCTACGAATAATGTATAAAGCGTTGCTTTATAAGTAAATAATAACTATATTTGTGTTGCAATTATTCGATATTACACAACTATTAACCATATTACTACTATGATTAACCATAAAGAGTTTTACATTGCACCCGATATTGAGCTATTGGTTGTATCTGTTGAGCAGGGTTTTGCCAACTCTATTGAGGATCCCGTTGAGGATGAGGAGATGGATTGGTAGTCGCAACAAACTAATTAACTATACACATGAGACATTTTAGATTTTTTGCTCTTGTAGCACTATTTTTTGCTGCATGTAGCACCGATGCTCTTGACGAGCGTCAGGTTGCAGGTGTTGGTGATTTGGCACCTGAGACCATCACAGTAGGTTTTGAGGATGACCAGACACGTATCCAGCTCCAGTATGGCAAGACTGTATGGACTAAGGATGATGTTGTTTCGGTGTTCTACCTCTCGGATGCCAATCAGAAGTGGCAGTATAAGGGTGCTACGGGTAACCGCACAGCGCAGCTTCGCCGTGTAGATGCTGGCGTGGCTACTAAGGAGATGGATAAGGTTATCGTGGTCTACCCATACAACGAGAACTACTTTATCCACCCAACAACACAGAATATCAAGGCGTGGCTTCCAGCTACACAGAGTTATTTGAAGGATAGCTACGGCTTGGATGGCAATATTATGATTTCTCAGAGCGAGTACAACCAGTTCTCGTTGAAGAATGTATGTGGCTGGCTTAAGGTTAAGCTCACAGGTTTTGGTGATGTTATCAAGTCTATCAAGGTTGAGGGTAACAATGGCGAGCAGGTTGCAGGTGAGTTGTATATCAATCCACAGACTGCTGTTGCTACTCTTGCTGCTGCTGAGGGCGAGGCTAACGACGATGATGGCTCAGCTGGTGGCACTCTTATCTTTGACGACACTATCCTTTATGAGACTACACTCGACTGTGGCGAGGGCGTAGAACTTGGCATCGAGGCTACAGAGTTCTATATTGCATTGCCTCCACAGACCTTTACTAAGGGTATCACTATCACCGTTGAGGATGCTAATGGCTTCGCTATGACTAAGTCTACCGATAAGGTTGTGACTATCGACCGCAACCATATCCTCCCAATGAAGTCGTTTACATTTGTGAATCCTAACAATGGTGAGAATGCTGTTATTGGCAACAACCAGATTTGGTACACTGCCTCTAAGCAGTTCACTCCATACTACGATACTAAGTACTACTTTGGTGCAAACCTCGAGACCAATGTATGGGACGAGTCTACCGGTATCGGTACCCTCACCTTCGATGGTGTTGTAACTATGATTGGCGACTATGCCTTTAAGAACTGTACATCGTTGAAGAGTATTGTTATCCCAGAGAGTGTAACCTCACTTGGCGAGGGTGCATTCTATGGTTGTGAGAATATCACCTCTATCACTATTCCTGAGAGTGTTGAGGAGATTGGTATTAAGGCTTTCACTTTGACCAAGAAACTTGCAAAGTTTGAGGGTAAGTATGCCTCAGAGGATGGTCGTACCCTTGTTAAGGATAATGCAATCTTTGCCTACGCTTGGGCATCAGGCGATAGCTACACTATCCCAGAGGATGTTACTGCTATTGTAGACTATGCATTCTACGAGTGTGATGGTATCAAGAGAATCTCAATTCCTACCTATGTTACATCTATTGGTAACTATGCATTCTACGAGTGCGATGGTCTTACAGAGGCTTATATAGATAGTAGCGTTATTGGTAGATATGCATTCTATCACTGTAACTATTTAAAGAATCTAACACTTGGAAATAATGTAACAAGAATTGAGGATAGTGCATTCTATTGGTTAAATAATGGTATTGAAACAATCACTATTCCAGAGAGTGTAACCTATATTGGAAACGGTGCTTTTGCTAGTTGTAGTTATCTAAAGAGTGTGTACTGCAAGGGTGCAACACCTGCAACTATTACATATTACAGTACTGGTGCTTTCTCTAACAACGCCTCAGGTCGTAAGATTTATGTACCTGTGGAGGCAGTAGAGGCGTATAAGAGTGCTTCGTATTGGAGTAGCTACGCTGATAATATTGTGGGGTATGAGTTTAATAGTGGTGGTAATAGTGGTATAGTAACCGAGAACCATAAAATCTACTATACTGCTACTAAGGAGACTGCGCCATACTTCAATAACTCATTCTACTTCGGTGCTAACCTCGAATCAAATGTATGGAACGCGGAGACAGGTCTTGGAGTTCTAACCTTCGATGGCGTGGTAACTATGATTGGCGATTATGCCTTTAAGGAGTGTACATCATTGAAGAGTATTGTTATCCCTGAGAGTGTAACCTCTCTTGGCGAGGGCGCATTCTATGGTTGTGAGAATCTTACCTCTATCACTATTCCTGAGAGTGTTGAGGAGATTGGTATTAAGGCTTTCACATTGACCAAGAAACTTGCAAAGTTTGAGGGTAAGTATGCCTCAGAGGATGGCCGTACCCTTGTTAAGGATAATGCAATCTTTGCCTACGCTTGGGCATCAGGCGATAGCTACACTATCCCAGAGGATGTTACTGCTATTGTAGACTATGCATTCTACGAGTGTGATGGTAT
>JAZOSJ010000092.1:0-14086 GCA_045657045.1 Alistipes sp. | reverse complement strand
ATAACTGCCGACAAGTCCATAGGGAATGCATCCTGACCAGGAAGCTCCTCAAGGCGGTTAGACATCTCACGAAGTGCCTGTGCCCAACGTGATGTAGAGTCTGCCATAACCAACACCTTAAGACCCATTGAACGATAGTACTCACCGATGGTCATACCTGTATATACAGATGCCTCACGCGCTGCTACCGGCATGTTAGAGGTATTACAGATGATGATTGTACGCTCCATAAGTTTGTGACCTGTACGTGGGTCAACCAACTCTGGGAACTCAGCAAAGATCTCCACAACCTCATTTGCACGCTCACCACAAGCTACGATGATGATAACATCAGCATCTGCCTGCTTAGAGATAGCGTGCTGAAGCACAGTCTTACCAGCACCGAATGGACCAGGGATGAAACCTGTACCTCCCTCAGCAAGTGGGTTGAATGTATCGATAGCACGAACACCTGTCTCCATTACGCGTGATGGACGTGGCTTGTCGGTAAAGCAACGGATAGCCTGCTTCACTGGCCACTTCTGTACCATTGTAATATTATACTCGTTGTTGTCAGAGTCTGTAACAACTGCGATAGTATCAGTCACCTTGTACGAACCAGCCTTAACAACACTCTTTACAGTGTAGTTGCCCTGCATCACAAATGGCACCATAATCTTGTGCATCACCCACTGCTCCTTAACCTCACCGAGCCAGTCACCAGCCGATACCTTGTCGCCAGCCTTTGCAAGTGGTTTGAAATCCCACTTAGCATCGAAATCGATTGGGTCAGTAATAGAACCACGGTTGATGAACAAACCATCCATCTTCTCCAAGTCGTTCTGCAAACCGTCGTAGTTACGAGATAGAAGACCTGGGGCAAGTGTAGCCTCAAGCATATGACCCTCAAACTCCACCTTATCACCAATCTTCAAACCGCGCGTACTATCGTAAACCTGTACATAAGCCTCATCGCCTATGACCTTGATGACCTCAGCCATCATACGGACATCGCCGCAATATACGTGGCATATCTCATTCTGACCAACGGGACCGTCAACCTTGGCGATCACGATGTTCGAGATAATACCGTTTACACGTCCTAATGTTTTCATTCGTTTATATAGTTTTATTGTTTATTCACAAGTTCCTTGGCATCAAGCTCCTTAATCAAGCGGTTGAGCATCTGACGACCAACCTCTGGTGAGAGGAGTGTCCAACGTGCTACGATGTTAACCTTGACAAGGTACGATAGGATATAATCTACGTTGAAGAAGTCGAATACGGCAATCTCCTCAGCCTCCGACCAGCGTATAGCATCAATCTTACGCTCCTTCTCAACGATATTCTTCTCGTCACTTACAGCCGCAATAACTGCATCGATATATGGCAACTCACCACGCAAACCGAAATCGGCTGCCGATGAGCGCGATAGCTGCTCAACAATCTCACCGCCACCTACCACTACATCCTTAACCGCACGACCTGCCTCGCGCGCAGCCACAGCAGCTGCAATATTGCGAAGGTTGCGATCGAACTCAGCCCATCCCTTCAAGAAGCGCGACTTCGATGCTGCAAGGTCATTGTAGTAAGCCTCAAACAATGCGTGCTCAAAGCTATCGGTAAGAACGATATCGGTATCGCGATCCTCGTCCTCAGCCTCGACATATAGCTTAGCTACACGTGCCATCTGGGCAGGAAGAAGCGAGTAGTTTCGACTCTCAAAGACCTCTGCAATCTGCTCCAAAGAGAGGTTACCAAGTGTAGAGAATCGCTCGCGACCATTGCGATAAGCGATAAGATTTTCACAATCGTAATATGCGTAGAGTAGCTCCACAGCCTTACGATCGCGCTTTGATAGTTCGGCAAGAATCTCAGACTTTATCTCGCCAACATCAAAACCTTTGGTATCAGAGTCCAGCGCCCACTCACGAAGACCCGCAACCAAATAGAAATACTCCGCAGAGAACATAGCTTACTTAAAAAGCATGTTAGACACCTTCTCGCGGAGATACTCCTTAAGCAATGCATCGAAGCTCTCGTCAGTGAATGAGATATAGTAACCACCACTCTTCTCACCGAGCTTAAAGCCGCTCTTTACATCCTTAGAGTAACCCACCTCGATACCTGCCTTCGCAAGCTCCTGAGCGCTCTTCTGCATTACAGCATCCAACTCAGCGCGCTTCTCTTCTGGAAGCAATGCAACGAGCGATACATCAACAGTCTGAGCATTCCAATTGTTTGCCACTGCAAGCAACATATCCTTTACGAATGCTGTATCCATAATTGCACCCTTAACAGCTGCGCCTGTTGACTTCATAATCACAGCCTCAGCAAGCTCAGTCTTAATCTTTGAAAGAGCCTGACGACCAGCGAGGGTAATCTCAGTCATTGCGTTCTTAGCTACATCCTCAGCACGGTCCTCGGCAGCCTTAGCGATAGCCTTAGCCTCAGCCTCGGCATCAGCGATAATCTTAGCAGCAGTCTCCTTAGCCTCAGCAACCAAACGCTCAGCCTCAGAACGACCCTTCTCCAAGCCATCGTTATAGAGCTTTTGGGTAAGCTCCTGAAGTTTATTGTTCTCCATAATAATGTGTAATTTTAAGTTTTATATATTATTTTTTTGTTGTTTCTCTATCTGCATTTTTATGATGTCTGCCCTCAATTCGGGCAAGCACTCTCTAAAAATCTCACAAATATAGATTTAATTTTTGTAATCAACAATTATTACGCATAGTTTTTATTAGTTATTTATGCACATTTTTCAATATTTAAGAAATTATTGCAAGTTTTGAAAAAATATACATATCTTTGCTATGTTATGGAACAGAATAGAGCATTAGAGCCTATCGTCGTCACGCTTGATGCCGGAGGCACAAATTTCGTATTTGGTGCAATGCAGAGTGGCAAGCCATGTGCAGAGAGCATAACGCTACCCGCTGAGGCACACGACCTTGACCTTTGCCTAAGCAATATGGTCAAGGGTTTTGAACAGATTATAGCTACACTACCATATAAGCCCGTTGCTATCAGCTTCGCCTTTCCTGGCCCTGCGGATTATCGCAATGGTGTTATTGGCGGCTACTTGCCCAACTTCCCATCCTTCCGCGATGGTGTGGCACTCGGCCCCATGCTTGAGGAGCACTTCAAAATTCCGGTATTCATAAACAACGATGCCGACCTCTTTGCATACGGCGAGGCTGCGGGTGGCGCACTACCACGCATCAACAGGATGCTCGAAGAGGCGGGCTCAGCAAAACGTTATCGCAACCTATTGGGCTTTACCTTTGGTACAGGTTTTGGCTTTGGCTTTGTGATGGATGGCAAGCTAAACCTTGGTGACAACTCCTGCGTCGAGGTCTTCTGCCTAAAACACCGCGACAAACCTCAATATATTGTCGAGGACGGTATCGCTATTCGTGCCGTAAAGCGTGTTTACAGAGAGCTTTCGGGTGATGAGCGCGAACTTGAGCCACGCGACATCTTCAACATCGCCGAGGGCAAGATGGAGGGCAATCAGGATGCAGCAAAGGAGAGTTTCGCTACGCAAGGTCGCGTTGCAGGTGATGCTATGGCTACTGCTGCTACGCTTATGGATGGCGTGATTGTTATCGGCGGCGGTTTGGCTGGCGCTTCGAAATACTTTATGCCAGCACTTTTGGAGGAGATGCGCTCAAAGATTTCAACCATGTCGGGCGATAGCCTCAACCGTGTACAGATGAGCGTCTACAACCTTGATGACAGGGAGGAATTTGCCAAGTTTGCACGCGGCAACTCTAAAAAGATTAAGGTCTACGGTAGCGACAAAGAGGTTGTCTACGACCCAGAGAAGCGTATCGGCGTAACCATATCGGATATAGGCGCAAGCAATGCAGTATCGCTTGGTGCATACCTCTACGCATTAGATAATATTTAAGGGACAAACAGAAAAAGCTATTTCAATTAGCACGTCTCCATAGAAGCTGTATAACAAGAGTTAATTTTAGGCGCACAAAGTTCGAAAAAGCGGAGTTTACTTTTCGTAAATGAGCATTTTGAGAACGAGTGCAACGAAGAAGTAACCTTGTTAGACAACTTATAACTTAGGCTCCATCCTACTTGCTACAAGCGTGGCAACGACGGATAGGAGCCTACTCTCTTGTATCGAAGATAGCGACGTAAGACCCATAACATCGGCAACAAAGACCTCATCCATACGAAGCAGCGACTCCATGGGTATAGGGCGCACAACAAGCTCTATACCAGCCTTTTTAGCCGCATCACACACAAGACGATACTCCACCGTATTATACTCCTGAGGGGTATAGACCACATTATGAAAAACGGCAAATATGGGTCGCCACGGACGGCTTATAACCTCCTTACGAAAATCTACAAGGATAGCCATATCACCTCTATCCCTAACTTGCGCATCGTACATTGCATCGAGGGCTATGGTAACGGAATTTTGCGATATATACTCAGGCTCGGGAGCCGAGAAAAAGACACCCTTAGGGCGTTTAACACTAAGCGTAGCTCCACTATAATATGATGGTTGTTCAACTTCGAATGATAGCTCACCCTCCGAGTTTAGGCGCATTGCCACAGTACAACTTAGATTTGGGGATATACGCGATAGCTCCGTTAGCTGCGCAACGATACGTTCAGCATCCTCGGCCCTGCATAGCGAGGCGAAACCAAAGAGCTCCATCGAAGCTCGGCGCATAATCTCGATATGTTGCGCAACATTATATGCTTTATAGCCAAGAGTATGTATTCGTTGCAAGACAAATGGATATAATGGTCGAAACTCCTTAGCATCGACCACCCTACCATCACTCCACACAAGCAACTTCATACCCTACTGCATAAAAATCTTTAACAGCAACTCCTTCAATAGCTCACCACCATCCAAGCCACCGCTATTTATGCCCTTACTCTTGGCATCGTACTCGCGAATTAGACCCAGCACACGAAATAGCTGCGGACCATTCCATCGTCCGATATTGGCTTTTAGCTCTTTAAGGGCATAAAGATTATTCGCTCTGACACCCGTCATAAGCTCCATATCGCCCGGCATAGGGATACCCCTCCTGCGAGACTGCCACATATAGTAGTTTAACAGGAAGAGCTGCTGGAACTGCCCAAAGAGCAGCATTATCGTCTGCGTAATAGGATAGCTCTTAGGATTATGCGCAAAGTGCTCAGCGATACGCATCGCGCGCGCCACATCGCGCTTCATCACAGCGTCGTTAAGTTCAAAGCCATTAAACTCCTTGGACACGCCGATAAACTGCTCGATATGGTTGTCCGTTACAACCCTATCTTCGACATTCAGCGAGACTTTGAGTTTATCTATCTCGGTCACGATACGCGAAATATCCATACCCACGTGCTCTTTAAGCATCGCCAATGCCTTAGGCTGGATGCTAAGACCACACGATGTAATATAGGACGACAACCACTGATCAATCTCATAATCTCGCGGACGCACCGACTCAAAGAGGCATCCCGCCTTAACACAGCTCTTATAGAATGCCGTACGTTTATCCACACCCTTACCCTGCTCCTTATTCTTATAGCAGAGGACAAGAATAGTCGAGGACTGTGGCGACGAGGTATAGTGCACCAAGTTCTCAATCTTTTGCAGCTGCTGCGCCTCGCGCACGATAACCACCTGATAGGAGCCCATCATCGGCAACTGACGGCATAGCATCACAATCTTACCCGTATCGCTATCTGCGCCATAGACTACAACCTGATTAAATGAGCGTTCCGCCTCATTAAGGATTGTATTTGCAAGGCGCTCGGCAATAGTATCAATAAAGTAGCCCTCGTCACCCGACAATAGATATATAGGCGCAAAGCGACGCTCCGCAATATCCTTCATTATCGTGTTGTAGCTTGCTAATGCATCAGCAAATTTTGCCGTCTTTGCCATAATTTATAGTGTATAACGGATAACCTTTAATACATTCTCGGTCTTGCGCGTGATGGCGTAGCGGTCATCCAATCTTCGACCTACAACCCACACAATATCATCGCCCGAGAGCAATACAAATTGGCGCGACTTCTCAGCCATAGATACCTTTTTATCAATAAGATAGTCACTCAACTTCTTACGTCCCGACATTCCGAAAGGCACAAACCAATCACCCTCCTGCCAACGACGCACCCTAAGCGGGAACTTCAACTTATCGGCATCCAAGAGCGCCACATTATCGCCCTGATCAAGGGTGTCGATAAAGTCGATATCGCAATACTCGTAGTACAATACCGAGCCACCAATGTAGGAGCGTGCCGCGCCTCGCTCAACCACACACTCGCAGCTATCCTCCTCCGCGATGGGGGCAACAACCACATCGCCTCGGTCTACCACTGCCACCCACTCGCGTGAGTAGAATCTACGACCCGTAGCATCGCTATCCAACGCGTGGCATAGGGCATCAACAACATCACCCTTAAAGCCATACTCCGAGTTTAGAATCTCGTATATCACATAGTTACGGGGGAGCGTTGGTCGAATATTCGCCACCCTCAACGTGTGTATATCACCCTTATGCTCAAGCACCTCCTCCTTGACAATACCTATTGCCGAGGTGATAAAATCCTGTGCCTGACTAAGGCGTGCTATATTACGGCGCATAATGGTGGTAAACTGAGGATTTATCTCCTTTAACATCGGCACAAGACCTATGCGCACCTTATTTCTCAGATACTTTGTAGAACGGTTTGAGGAGTCCTCTCGGAATGGTATACGATGTGCCACGGCATAGTCGTGAATATCCTTGCGCGTCGCGAACATCATAGGTCGCACCACACGACCTACCTGTGTGGTGATACCCGTCAAGCCTCGCAAGCCTGTACCACGAAGCATATTTATAAAGAAGGTCTCAATAGAGTCGTTGCTATGGTGGGCAATAGCGATAGCCGAGTAGCCATGCTCGTCACATAGCTCCCTGAACCACTGATACCTAATACGGCGCGCTGCCATCTCCATAGACTCTCCCGTGCGCTCCATCTCGGCAGTGGTATCGAAACGCTTGTTGTAGAACTCCACTCCGAGACGCTTAGCCTCGCGCTCCACAAGAAGCTCATCCTCATCGCTCTCAGCACCACGAAGTTGGAAGTTGCAGTGCGCCACACCAAAGTTATACCCCATAGCCGACATTAATGCCATCATTACCATCGAGTCGACACCGCCAGATACGGCAAGCAACAGTTTGTCGTTATGCGTAAAGAGCTTGTTCTCCTCTATATATTTCTCAAAGCCATCTAACAAAAACATACCCTACAAAATATTGACCTCGGGAGAGATTTCAACCCCGAAGTTTCTCTTCACCTCACTGCACACATACTCTGCCAAAGCTATAACATCGCCACCCGTAGCGCCACCATAGTTTACAAGCACCAACGCCTGACGTTCGTGAACACCGACACTACCTGAGCGATAGCCCTTCAAGCCCGACTTATCAATAAGCCAGCCCGCAGCGAGTTTTATCTTCGTGTCGTCGCCCGCAACTGGATAGTGTGGCATATCGGGATAACGCTCCAACAGAGCCTCCGCCACCTCACGCTCGACGATAGGATTCTTAAAGAAGCTACCAGCATTACCAAGCACCTTTGGATCTGGAAGCTTACTACTGCGAATAGCGCAAATAGCCTCACGAATATTGGCAAGCGTAGCGCCACCACGCGCCTCAACCTCCTTGATAACATCGCCATAACCAAGATTTGGGCGAGGTGTACGACTTAGACAGAACTCCACAGCAAGGATAATAGCCACACCCTTTAACTCCTGCTTAAAGATACTCTCGCGGTAGGCAAAACGACACTCCTCGTTGCTTAGGCGCACAATCTCCATAGTGCGAGTATCGAAATACTCCACAACCGTGATTGCATCTTTAGCCTCAGCGCCGTAGGCACCGATATTCTGCACTGGCGCAGCACCCACAGAGCTTGGTATTGCAGATAGGTTCTCTATACCCCACAACCCCTGCTCGACACTCCACGCCACCAGCTCATCCCAATCGTGCGCAGCCTCGACACGGACATCAACCCTCTCGCCATCATCGCTAAGTATTGTGCGCACGCCACTCTTAGGCACAATAAGCGCACCATCGTAGAACTTAGTAAAGAGGGTATTATTTCCCGCACCAAGCACATACCACGTAGCAGGTCTCTGGGTTGTAAAATACTCCCTTAGCTCCTCGACGGTATCAAATTCCACAAGCGTAGCGGCACTCTCCACCACGCTAAAGCTATTACGATTGGCAAGATTTATGTTATTGTATATCCGTTTCATAGTGCAAAGTTAAAAATTTTTTACTAAATTTGGGGACTAATTCGAACATTATTACGTCTATAAGCGGATATAATGGGGTGAATTTACTAATTTTTAGACCTATACAGCTATGTTTACAACGAACGACATTTCACAAATTGAGGCTCGCGGTCTTAGCGTTGCCGAGGTGGAGAAGCAGATTGATAATTTCCGTAATGGTTTCCCATCGCTCCCTGTTGTGCGTGCAGCCTCGGGTGGCGACGGTGTGCGCCAGCTTAGCGAGGAGGAGCTTGGCAAGGCGGAGGAGTTATATAAGAGCCGCGTAAACGAGATTAAGAGTATCAAGTTCGTGCCAGCATCGGGTGCTGCAACACGTATGTTTAAGGAGTTGTTCGAGTATGTAAACGACAATAAGCGCACCGCAGGTATCGACAAGCTTATTACAAACCTCGAAAAGTTCGCCTTTTTTGCCGAGTTGGCGAAATTCCTTAAACCTCAGATTGACGATAAGGATGTCGTGCGCAATATCATCATCGACGGTCTTGGCTACGGCTCTAAGCCTAAGGGCTTGGTCACCTTCCACGCATATAAGGAGGGGGCACGTAAGCCTGTCGAGGAGCACCTTGTGGAGGCGGCACTCTACGCTTCTAATGGCGAGCGCGCAGCTATCCACTTCACCGTATCACCAGAGCATAAAGCTGGCTTTTTAAGTCTCCTCGACGAACGCCAGAGCCACTACGAAAAGAGGTATGGTATTAAGTATGACGTATCCTTTTCGGAGCAGAGTCCAGCAACCGATACCATCGCAGTAAACCCCGATAACACCCCATTCCGCAACGAGGATGGCACGCTACTATTCCGCCCTGCGGGACACGGAGCCTTGATAGACAACCTCGACAAACTCGATGCCGATATAATCTTTGTTAAGAATATCGACAATGTTACCACCGACGAGCGCAAGCCAGACACGATTACCTATAAGCGCGTGCTTGCAGGCGAGTTGTTGCGCTTGCAGGAGCGTAGCTTCGAGCTTCTTCGCGCCTTGGAGCGTGGCGAGGATAGGTATGCCGAGGCTAAGACATTCCTACACGAGGAGCTATGTTGCAAACTCCCTGAGGAGGCATCGCGCGAACTTATCAAGGAGTCTCTCGACCGCCCTATCCGCGTCTGCGGTATGGTTAAGAATGAGGGCGAGCCGGGTGGTGGTCCATTCTGGGTGGGCGACGATAAGGGTCGCGAGCAGTTGCAGATTGCCGAGTCGAGCCAGATAGCAAAGGAGGATATGCACCTTATGAAGGAGGCAACACACTTCAACCCCGTAGACCTTGTATGCGGTGTTAAGCGCTACGACGGCACAAAATATAACCTTAAACTCTACACCGACCCAAAGACAGGCTTTATCTCATCGAAGTCGGCAGGTGGCAGAGAGCTACGCGCACAGGAGCTCCCAGGTCTATGGAACGGAGCTATGGCAAATTGGAACACAATCTTCGTGGAGGTGCCAATCACGACATTCTCACCTGTTAAGGTTGTGCAGGATCTTCTTCGCCCTGAGCACCAGTAAACAAAGTGAAAACTGAAAACTGAAAACTGAAAGGTATGGTATGCTCTGCATAAGATTATTATAAAGGTGATTAACGGCAATTAAGGGATATTATGGGTTTTGAATGTAGAGTAAATAGACCTTTAATAACCCTTAAACACCTTTAATAACCCTTAATAACCATTATGACAACTTGCATCGCAGACACCTTACTTTTCAGTTTTCACCTTTCAGTTTTCAGTTTATAAAATATGCGCCGCAGGCACCACACTTTTCAGTTTTCACCTTTCAGTTTTCAGTTTATAAAATATGCGCCGCAGACTCCTACTATTCAAAGTCATATCCCAAAATCTCATCGGCATAGTCACACCAGCCTGCAGCAGATTTATAAGTCTCTACCGATTCATTTGGAACATAAATCTTGCGGTTGGAGGCGTTACCATCCAACACAATATCACCAACAGCAGGTGGTATTATAGCCTTGCAGTACACTGTTGACAATTGTCCGCAATAAGAAAATGCACCACTTCCTATTTCAACTACACTACGTGGAATACTCACACCTAATAGGTTATCGCACAAAGAGAATGCACACTCTCCAATTGTAGTCACACCATCAGGGATAGTTACAGTTGTTAGGCTACAGCAATTATAGAATGCTTCGTTTCCAATTGTAGTTACACTTTGCGGAATAGTGACACTCTTTAAGGCACTGCAATTAAAGAATGTAGAATCTCCTATTACAGTTACACTTTGGGGAATGGTTACACTCTTTAAGGCACTGCAATTATAGAATGCATACTCTCCAATTGTAGTTACACTATTGCCAATAGTTACACTTGTTAGGCTACTGCAATCATAGAATGCCCAATCTCCAATTGTAGTCACACCATCCGGAATAGTTACAGATGTTAGGCTACTGCAATTATAGAATACACGCTCTCCAATTGTAGTTATACTTTTGGGAATGGTTACACTCTTTAAGGCACTGCAATTATAGAATGCACGCTCTCCAATTGTAGTCACACCATACGGAATGGTTACACTCTTTAAGGCACTGCAATTATAGAATGCACGCTCTCCAATTGAAGTAACACTATCACCAATGATAACAGAAGTAAATGCACTTCCCAAAAATGAATCAGATGGAATATTACAATTTACCACTAATTCGCCCGTACAACCCAAGAATGCATCTGTGCCAATTGTAGTTACCCTTTTGGGAATGGTTACACTCTTTAAGGCACTGCAATTATAGAATGCACGCTCTCCAATTGTAGTCACACCATCCGGAATAGTTACAGATGTTAGGCTACTGCAATTATAGAATACACGCTCTCCAATTGTAGTTACACTTTTGGGAATGGTTACACTCTTTAAGGCACTGCAATTATAGAATGCATACTCTCCAATTGTAGTTACACTTTGGGGAATGGTTACACTCTTTAAGGCACTGCAATTATAGAATGCATAATCTCCTATTGTGGTCACAACACCGTCAAATGTAATAATCCAACACAGCTTCTCTACATTATAGACATTTGATAGAATATTTGCACCAAAAGCATATACAGCGCTGGGAGATAACGGCTCATCGTTATTGGTGGTATACCAAATCTGGTTGGTCGGCACATTGACATCATCATTACCCACCCCAATAAACCCTTTAAGGTCGTCAAACATATCCTCCGTACAACCTACCGAGAACACGCTTAATAGTGCGACAAGCATAAATAGTCTCTTCATAATGTATCAAGTTTTTAATTATTTGTCGAATAATAGACAAAATTAAGCAATTTTCATCAAATAAACAACACTCTCAAAATAATTAAAACTAAAATAGCCCGCACTACGGTGTGTAACGCGAGCTATTACAAGGTCGGGCAGAGTTATCCCTTGCTAAAAGTCATATCCCCAAATCTCATGGGCATAGTCACACCAGCCTGCAGCAGATTTATAAGTCTCTACCGATTCATTTGGAACATAAATCTTGCGATTGGAGGCGTTACCATCCAACACAATATCACCAACAGCAGGTGGTATTATAGCCTTGCAGTACACTGTTGACAATTGTTCGCAATAAGAAAATGCACCACTTCCTATTTCAACTACACTAAGTGGAATACTCACACCTAATAGGTTATCGCACAAAGAGAATGCACACTCTCCAATTGTAGTCACACCTTCAAGGATAGTTACAGCTGTTAGTTTTCCGCAATTATAGAATGCTTCGTTTCCAATTGTAGTTACACCTTCGGGAATAGTATATTCTGTAAGTCCTGCTGGCGCAAATGAATTTAGCGTACCATCGACAATTAGGCATCGTCCATCACCTGATGCAAACTTTCCATTAATCTTAGTTAGGTTACTACAACAAGTTAATGCTGCTGTTCCAATTGTAGTTACACTATCTGGAATTGTTACACTTCTTAGACTACTGCAATTATAGAATGCCTTCTCTCCAATTGTAGTTACACTTTTGGGAATGGTTACACTCTTTAAGGCACTGCAATTATAGAATGCACGCTCTCCAATTGTAGTTACACTTTTGGGAATGGTTACACTCTTTAAGGCACTGCAATCAAAGAATGCACACTCTCCAATTGTAGTTACCCTTTTGGGAATGGTTACACTTGTTAGGCTACTGCAACCAGAGAATGCATAATTTCCAATTGTAGTTACACTATCTGGAATATTTATACTTGTTAGGCTACTGCAACTACGGAATGTACCCTCTCCAATTGTAGTTACACTATCTGGAATAGTTACACTTGTTAGGCTACTGCAATAAGCGAATGCATAATCTCCTATTGTGGTCACAACACCGTCAAATGTAATAATCCAACACTGATTCTCTGCATCATAGATATTTGATAGAATATTTGCACCAAAGGCATATACATCATTGGTAGATAACGGCTTATCGTTATTGGTGGTATACCAAATCTGGTTGTTCGGCACATTGACATCATCATTACCCACCCCAATAAACCCTTTAAGGTCATCAAGCATATCCTCAGTACAACCTACCGAGAACACGCTCAATAGTGCGACAAGCAAAAATAGTCTCTTCATAATGTATCAAGTTTTTAATTATTTGTCGAATAATAGACAAAATTAAGCAATTTTTCTCAAATGAACAAATTATCCGAACATTTTGCCCTATAACCAACGGCGAAAGTTTTGGTACAAATATTGGTACTACGTAATGTACAAACCAAAAAATTTTACGACTATGAAACGTTTTCTTAAACTTGGAACTATCTGCTTTACAATAGTTTTAGCAGTAATAAGCACCAATGCTTTTGCTCAGCAGGGAGCGCGCAAGATGACCGCAGAGTGGCGCGATGGCGACTATATTGTGCGCCGATATATCGTTGCGGATGGCACACAGCACAGCGCCAACTATGAGATTCACTACGCCATAAACTCGGCAAATGCCGTGATGGGATTCGAGGATAACAGCGAGGTGTTGGCTCGTTTGGACAGCTTCTTTAACGAGATGAAAAAGGACTCCTTAGTCCATATCTCAAAGATTTCGGTTACGGGCTATGCATCGCCAGATGGAACAACTAAATTCAATAGCGCACTTGCCCAAGAGCGCGCCAAGGAGCTAAGCACAATGCTTGCAAAGCGTTACAACTTAGCAGATTACAATATCGCTATTTCGTCCGAGGTGGAACCATGGAGCGCAACGACCAATGCCATAGAGCACTCCACGCTAAACAACCGCAGCGACCTTGTACGCATCGTGAACTCCAACGAGGAGCCTATGACCATCGACCACCGCTTAAAGCGCGAAAACAAGGCGTGGACATGGCTTAAAAGCGATGTTCTGCCCGATATGCGCCGAGCTACGGTGACTATCGCCTACACCAAAGACCTGGTCACCGACAAGCGTGAGTATGTGCCAACAGCGAGCGCTCCAGCAGACGTAGTTATCGTAGAGGAGTTTATCGTGGAGGAGAAGCCACACAAACACCACGAGCACCAGAAACACTACGACAGACCCGACCACGGCAAAGATAGACATCACCACAGCAAGCACCACGGTCGCAAGGTGGTAATCCTTAACGAGTGGGACGGCGTTATTATCGACTGCGGTGCGGCATCGGAGGGTTGCTGTTCAGCATCATGTAAGTAGAAAAATCGGTAAAAACTTGCAAATAAGATTTGAATATATTATCTTTGCATAATAGGAATTTAACTTAAACGCAAAATATTATGGCAAATCTTAGATTTTTGAAGAAGGAGATTGACTACCGTTTGGAGGAGTTCGCTTTCGATTGCCACATGGCAAT
>JAZOSJ010000091.1:0-2780 GCA_045657045.1 Alistipes sp. | reverse complement strand
ATTTGCAAAGATACATTTTTTTTGTACTTTTGCACTCGGGTAAGTCTTATACGACCAGCTCCTGCAGAACTCCCCCAGGCAAGGAATTGAGCAAGGGTATGCGGTTGTAGCGGTGCGATATAAGTAGCTTACCCTTTTTTTGTACCTATATATATTATATAGCACCTAAATCTTCATCAACTCCCCTATCGCAAATTCCGAGAGCAAGTACGAACCATAGATGGTCGCGCTATATAGCATAACGCTGTACCAGCCCTTTAATTGCGTTAAATATCGGAATGCAGCATATCCCCAATAGAAAAACCACACCACCAAGGCTACTACATATAGCAGCATCAACACGATATATAGAGTGGATAATTGTGAGCTTAGCGGTGAGGACATAAATGTAGAGTAGGCGACCTTATCGCCAAACATTGCGGGCAACATCATAAAGGTTATAGGAATATGGGCATAGAGCATACGCCCAAATACCTCCCACACAACAACTTTACGCTCTGCAAACCACACAACAACAAGCGTAGGTAGCGCCAAAGAGAGCCATATAGCCACGCCATAGACTACATAATTCATAAGCGCCGTTCGCCCCCAAGTGTACCCCACAATAGAGGTAGGCACTAATGAGAAGTACCAGCCGAGAATTGCACCTCCCAACATCCAAAAGAGCCCCCATAACAGAGCCTTCTTAGCAGGGACCATGGCAGGGCGACACATCCAGCTACCCATCAGTGCACTAACTAAAAGTCAATCTCCACACCTGCAACTACACCCATACCATTGCGATAGTAGTAGGCATAGTCATATATTCTTGCATCGAGAAGGTTATAACCGTCGATATAGATCTTCCACTTAGATGTAGCACGGAGACTCATACCTGCGCGAAGGTCAATCGTAGAATCATACTTAATAGGATCACCCATGCTATTGCCCTCAGCATCCAACTCGCGTGACCACTCTCTTGCTCCAGTCATATTTGCCGAGCAGTAGAATCTCCAACGCTTAAGCGTGTAATCAGCCATAAACTCTGCACGGAACTTAGGCGCATCGATTACATACTTTGAATCTACATTATCCTTATGTCCGTTAACCTTAGCCGTAAGCATTAAGCCTCCAATAGGCGTATAATTAAGCTCTACGCCATAAGAGAGCCTCTTATTGTTAACCGTAGCAACACCGAAATTGCCATTGTTAGCTACATACCACACCACATAATCCTTCATACGGCTTATACCACCATAGAGGCGATATGTAAAGCGCGAGTTGAAGAGCGCACCCACAACACCTGCTGACAAATCATAGTTACGAGTGTTAGGCATCTTAAGCATCGCCTCCTGAGCGATATTGTAGTCGATATATGGATTTAGTCTATACAACTCCGACGCTGAGTTCTGCGACACGGTTGTGTTAATATCGACATATGGAGTAAGATAGCTTAGGCCAACGTTGAACAACGCCTTGGCACGTGGCATAATAACGTGCGAAGGCTTTGCCGCATCCTTTACCGAATCAAACATATAACCAAGAGATGATTCGAGCGATACGAAACCAAAGTCGCGCGAGTACTCACCCTCGAAGCTGATACGCAAATCGCTGTATGTTGTAAACATTGACTGATATAGATCTCCACCCAACTTCAAGCCAAAGGTATTCTTGTAGAAATTACGAGCGAAACGCAACGAACCGCCAGCGTTGAACTGCGACAAAGCACTTGATACACTCTCCACCGCAGGAGTATTATGCATCCAATAGCCACCATGAAGGTCAATACCGAAATTCAAACGATTAAGATTTAGGAAGTTATCGCCATATATTAGCCTAAGTCCGAGATCGGTAAAGTTAAGACATGCAATATCCTTTTCTGCTACATTCTCAGCATAGCGGTTATAAGAGTTCAGGTTAACCCTTGTATCAACCTCCATCATCTGACTACCGAGGAATGTTCCTGCCACGAAGGATATACCATTGTGCATATCGAAGCTCTTGCCCGCTTTGCGTAATACTCCATCCATATTCTCTCTCTGAGAGAAGTTACCATCGTGGCTAAAGCCAGCACTAAAATAGCCAACACGTGAGTTCTGTGATGTATAGCGGAACTTGACATCAGAATTTACAGGGATACCGAAGCCAGCACGCACATAGCTCTTAACAGGGCGATTAAAGTCCCAATAGCTCGCTCTTGCAGGATCGAAATAGTGATCATCAAGCTCAATCTGCCAAATGTCGGTATTGATGGCGTACTCTATCTCTGGTTCAAGTTCAGAATCCTCTGCCACCGACGCAGGGGCAACAAGCTTTGTAGCCAATGCCAAATCTGGGCTATAAATAGTAGTTACCTCAACGTGCTTATGCTCCTGTGCTGCAACCTTGGCAGGTGCCATAAATACCAAGAGAGCGACAGCTACAATAAATATATTAGATAGTCTCATATTCTCGCTATTTTACTTTTCGTTTACCTATTTACCAATTGATGCAATACGCTGTTTTGCCTGAGCGATGATGCCATCATCCGATACAGAGTAGCCATCAACCACACTCTGATATGTAGCACGCGCCTGGAAGAGATTGTTCGTCTTAACAAGCACATCACCCAACACAATGAATATTCTTGCGTGCCAATACTCAGATACACACTTATCAAGAGCATATACTCTATTCTCGGCTGTTGAATAATCACCATTGTTGTAGTCATTCTCCACAAGACGATAGTATGCCTCGGCACCCTCCTCGCTCATTGTATTCTCGGCAAGTTTCTTATACAAACCGATAGCCTCAATCATATT
>JAZOSJ010000090.1:0-2839 GCA_045657045.1 Alistipes sp. | reverse complement strand
TAAGTATCGCTTCCTTCATAGAGATTGAACACAAGATTATTGCCATTCAGGGTGTAATTCTTCACCTTTGCCTCGCCCTCAAGTGTGTGGTTAAGTTTTCCATCAGCTGCGAAAGTAGCATCAGCAAAGAACTTCTTCATCACGTCGATAATACGGTCACCGTGCATTGCATCTACTGGGATATAGTTCTGACCCTGGAAAAGAACACCTTCAGGAAGTTGAAGAGCGGTTTTGCCTTCGGCAGGAACGACTCTAACTGCTGAATTAAGATAGGTATAGTTACCTTTGATGTCAAATTGTTCTTTTACGCGGTAGTTAACACGATCACCAATTTCAGATGTTCCTGACTTAAATGTAAATTTATCAGCAGTCAATTCAATTGTTGATTCAGAAACATCGCCACTTCTTGTTAAAGAAAGCACATTTCCTTTCAAAAGATAAGTCCCGTCAAACCCCATCCAACCAAGTTTTTTATCGTAACCAATTACATTGAAGGTACCATCTGCCTGATAGTTCAACAATGTACTTGCATCAGGAGTAAAGTTAAACCACTTACCTACAATCAGCTGCGGATAGTCCTTATATGGGTCCACATCATCGTCATTTTCACAACTGCTCATCGCAAAGCCGAGCATCACAGCCACCAGGGCCATTCCAATCATTCTAAAAGTCTTCATAATTACTCTGTTTTTTTAATTGTTATGTTTATTGGTATGTAAGCACAAAAATGGCGTTATGGCCCACGATAAGCCATAACGCCAACTATAAGATGGTGTATATCCTCTAACTATCTGATTATTAGAACATTGTGTAATGGGGGGGGGTATTTGTGGCACACGATGCAACTACTGCACAAGAGGTGCAGTTCACAGCATTGCGGTATGTCGCCAAAAAGTTATTCATAACCCAAGTCACTCAATTTCAATGTGTAAAGGTAATACTTTTTTTGATAAGATGTATCACAAAAAGTAATTTTTTATCCCCACCGTAAATTTAAGTGAGCCGTTATTACTTTATCATATTGCAGGCACGGAACGAGAAGTGCGCGCCGCGGGCAATGATAACGTGGTCTAAGAGACGAATATCAAAGAGATTAGCCGCAGCCGCGACACGCTCCGTGAGAGCCTTATCCTGCGCGCTTGGGTCGACACAACCCGATGGGTGGTTGTGTACTAAAACAATCTGCACTGCAAGGAGTTCGAGAGCGCGCTTGATGATAAGTTTGCAATCTACCACCGTAGCCTGCACACCGCCCTGACTAATACGCATACGCTCCAGCACCCTACCCGACGAGGCGAGATACAACGCCCAGCACTCCTCGTGCTGCAAGGCACCGAGCTGTGGCTCCATAAGTCGCACCACATCGCTATCCGAGGCGATGACACTCTGCGCTGTAGCACTTGCTTGCGCCACACGCCTACCCATCTCCGAGGCAGCCTTTATACGCATCGCGCGCAACTTACCCAAGCCCGACATCATTCTAAGGCGCGCAATATCCTGCTCTGCAACGCCAAGCAAACTACCTCCACTCTCCTTAACGAGTTCCCTACCCAGCTCCAACGCCTGATTATCACCAAGAGACTCAGCCACCAAGAGCGAAAGAAGCTCCTCGTCACTAAGCGCCTCAGCACCACGCGAAAGTATCTTATCGGTAAGGTTTTTCATCGTCGGGATTAAGCCTTAGTTCGCCATACGGTCTATGGCATCCAACATACGCGCGCTGTTCTCATCGTTTATCGAGGCTGCTGAGTCCTGCGATACTGAGAATGCGGCGTTCTGCTCTGCCTGCTTCTTCGAGTCGCCGATGCCGTGACCTACTGCGATACCATCAACATATACCGTAGAGTGGAACATCGGGCGTGACATATTTGCCGAGTGGTCGCCATCGGTGCGAAACTCGATGGTATAGTGATTCTTCTGACACCACTCTATAAGACGACTCTTAAAGTCAGTCTCCGAGCGGAGAATATCCTCAATAGAGAGGTGCTTTTTGAATATATTGTTGATTAACAATCTATTTGCAAAGTCGTAGCCCTGATCGAGGTATATTGCACCCATCATCGCCTCAAAGGCATCGCCAAAGATATGCTTATGGGTGGTATTACCCACAGCATTCGAGATAACATAGCCATCAAGACCGAGCTTAGAGGCTATGCGGTTAAGCGACTGACGCGATACAATCTTCGAGCGTAGCTGTGTCATAAAGCCCTCGTCTTTCTCAGGGAACTCTATAAACAGGTAGTCCGAAGTAACGCTCTCGATAACAGCATCACCCAAGAACTCCAAGCGCTCGTTGTTGATATGTCTGCCATCCTCCAACTCGATAGATGCAGACTTATGTATTAGTGCGAGTTTGTACAACTCGATATTGTGAGGTATAAAGCCGAACATATCGTCGATAGCGACATAGAATGCCCTATCCTTGCCGAAACGTCGGCGTAGTGGTCGCAATATGAAATCAAACATTTCGATTTTCAGGAAAACTACGGTGCACGAAAAAGGACCAACCGAGGGAGTTACTCCCAAGGTTTAGTCCTAACACTTTCTTACGATAACAGGAATCGTCTATTACTTGTGAGACTCGATGTAGCTAACAGCATCACCAACAGTCTGGATCTTCTCAGCGTCGCCATCAGGAATCTGAAGATCGAAAGCCTTCTCGAACTCCATGATAAGCTCTACCTGATCCAATGAGTCAGCACCAAGATGTGCAGTGAAGCTTGCCTCAGCTACAACCTCTGACTCCTTAACGCCCAACTTGTCAACGATGATCTCGACAACTTTTGACTGAATTTCTGACATAATAAATAAGTTTTAGTTAAACATTATAGTAGTAAAT
>JAZOSJ010000089.1:0-3451 GCA_045657045.1 Alistipes sp. | reverse complement strand
ACGACCTACGCCCTGATGCTATCACTATCGCTGAGGATGTAAGTGGTATGCCAGGCTCGTGCATAAAGCCAGAGGATGGAGGTATGGGCTTCGACTACCGCTTGGGTATGGCCATCCCTGACTACTGGATCAAACTCCTCAAAGAGCAGACCGACGAGGAGTGGAATATATGGGAGATGTGGTCGCAGATGACAAACCGTCTACCATCTGTGCGCACCGTAGCATATGCCGAGAGCCACGATCAGGCCCTTGTGGGCGACAAAACCTTAGCCTTCCGACTTATGGATAAGGAGATGTACTTCGCGATGAATAATGAATCCGAGAACCTCGTTATTGACCGAGGTATGGCACTCCATAAGATGATTCGTCTCTTCACCATCACCACGGGTGGTGAGGCTTATCTTAACTTTATGGGTAACGAGTTCGGACATCCAGAGTGGATTGACTTCCCACGCGAGGGCAACGGCTGGTCGTACCAGCACGCACGCCGTCAGTGGTCGCTTGCCGAGAATGGATTCCTTCGCTATGGCTATCTTGCCGCTTTTGACAAGTCAATGATCGAGATGGTTAAGGAGTATGGCGTATTGGGTGATGGCTACCCATATAATCACCTTATGGACGAGCACAACAAGACTATGGTCTACACACACAGCGGACTACTCTTTGTGCTTAACTGGCACCCTACCGCCTCAATTCCAGATTATCAGTTGAACGTACCTTGGGCAGGTAAGTACACAATGTTGCTATCATCTGACGAAGAGCGCTTCGGAGGTCACCAGCGCACCCAGGCGGGCAGCGAGCACTTTACCACAACACACAAGCGCGAGGATGGCTCGGAGTACTATACTATTAATATATATAACACCTCGCGCACAGCGATGGTACTAAAATGGGAGGAGTAAAAGAATATGCTTAGAAAATCTATTATAATCTTGGGTATGCTGATAACAGCGGTATCAGTATATGGCAACCCACTCTTTGAGCGTAGCATAACACCGCGCGAGCAGAGCCCTGAGAACATTGTTACAGACGAGGGCGAGGAGGTGTGTGGCGATATGGCAGATGCACACCACATCATTATCTCAAAGGAGTCTATGAGTCTTAGACTCTACGACAGAGAGAACAGGCTTATATGCCGTTTCCCCGTGTCGTTGGGTCGACACTTGGGCGACAAGCAGGACTTGGGCGACCTTAAAACCCCTGAGGGCGACTTCACCATCGTGCAGATACAGCGAGCATCGCATTGGATGTACAACGATGGCAAGGAGAATGTCAAGGGCTACTATGGTAATTGGTTTATCCGCCTAAACACGAAATATAGCGGCATCGGCATCCACGGCACCCACGAGCCTGAGAGTATTGGCGAGCGCACAACAGAGGGTAGTATCCGACTTAACAACTACCACCTCGACAGCCTCCGTGCTATGATTGACGTGGGTATGATTGTCCGCATCGAGAGTTCACATCTCGACCGCGAGGCTGATGGCAGAAATGTTGTGGCGGTGGCAACTCCAACGGTCATTACAAAAGAGGAGCTTCCGATTATGAACGAGAGCGCAACACCCGTTATCGAGGAGCATGCCGAGGTTACGAAACCCGCCGAAGAGGCGATAACAGAGACGCCAAAGGAGGTGGTCAAAGAGGCTGAAAGTCCAAAACCTGTGGAGAAGAGTAGCAACAATGATGAGGAGTGGTACACGATTAAGGATGGAGACCTCGTAGGTCGCGTGGCTGCACGCTATGGTATGACCCTTGCGCAGATTAAGCGTCTTAACCCGGATATTGATGTTGATAGAGTCTCTATCGGTCAGAAGATCAGAGTTAAGGGCGAGCCTACAACCGAGAGCAAGGCACAACCTACACAGGCTGCCGAGAGCCAGAGCGCTCACGAGGTGTGGCATACGGTTGTCGATGGCGACCTTGTGGGTCGTATAGCTGCAAAGTATGGCACAACCATTAGTCGCATCAAGGAGCTTAATCCCAACCTCAACCCCGATAGAATCAGCATCGGTCAGAGGATAAGAGTAAAATAAAATTGTGGGACCCCGCATCGGAGTCCCACAATTTTATAATGAGTAGTGAGTAATTAGTAATGAGTAATGGTTAAAAGTCTTCGACTTTTTAAAAGTGAAAACTGAAAACTGAAAACTGAAAAGTATGGTACGCTTCGCGCGAGATTATAAAGGGGCAGAAGCGGCAAAAGCGGCTAAAGGGGCAAAAATAATTAGTAATTAGTAGTGAGTAATTAGTAATAGTTAAAAGGCTACGCCTTTTTGAAAGAAAACTTTTCAGTTTTCCCCTTCGGCCCTTTTAGGCCTCTTATGCCCCTTCAGCGCAGCTGTCGCTTGGCACAAGCGAAACAGACACAAACATTCCGGGTAGCACAACCCTATTTTTGATTTTAGAGGGTCAGATTTGTTCTATCGTAATAAAAAATATCGTGGGATAGTACATTAAAGTACAGCCCACGATATTTTGTTTAGGATAGGTCAAATAAGTGTAATGGTAATAAGCACCACGACTGCATTTGTTGTCAAAAGGGGTCAGATGTGGCCTCGATAAAGAGAAAGCCCGGATGGGACATACTTAGCGTATTTCCCATTCGGGCTTTGGATTGAGAGGCTGCAGATGTGCCCCTTTTCACAACAAAGGCTATGCGCCGAAGTTATCGAAGAGAATATTCTCCGCTGGCACTCCGAGGCTATCAAGTAGGTTAACTACTGACTGAGCCATCATTGGAGGTCCACACATTAGGTAGATGATGCCCTCTGGCTCGTCGTGGTTCTTGAGGTATGTCTCATAAAGAACGTTGTGAACGAAACCTGCTACGTAAGGTACACCTGCCTCATCTGCAACTGGATCTGGACGATCGAGTGCAAGGTGGAACTTGAAGTTAGGGAACTCCTTCTCAATCTGGTAGTAATCATCAAGGTAGAAAGCCTCTTTAAGTGAGCGAGCACCATAGAAGAAGTTAACCTTGCGACCTGTTTTAAGGGTCTTGAAGAGGTGCATAATGTGTGAACGCATAGGCGCCATACCTGCACCACCACCGATGAATACAAGCTCCTGATCATCTGATAGGTTATCTGGCAAGAAGAACTCACCGAATGGACCCGACATAATGATCTTATCACCTGGCTTGAGTGAGTAGATGTATGAAGAACATACACCAGGATTTACATCCATAAAGCCACCCTTAGCGCGGTCGAATGGAGGAGTTGCGATACGAACGTTAAGCTTGATGATATCGCCCTCAGCAGGATATGTAGCGCAAGAGTATGCACGTACCTGTGGCTCAGGGTTAACCATTTTAAGGTTGAAGACACCCATCTTCTCCCAATCCTCGCGGTACTCTGGATCAACGTCGATATCCTTGTAATCTACGGTGATTGCAGGAACGTCGATCTGGATATAACCACCAGAGCGGAAGTTTAGATGCTCACCCTCAGGA
>JAZOSJ010000088.1:0-58430 GCA_045657045.1 Alistipes sp. | reverse complement strand
CGAGCTCTCTGGCATCGAGCCCAACCCACGCATCGAGTCAGTACGCGAGGGCGTGAAGATTTGCAAGGAGCAGAATATCGACGTTTTGTTGGCCGTAGGTGGAGGTTCTACCATCGATGCTACGAAGTTTATGGCTGCGGGTGCTTGCGTGGAGCACGACGCATGGGAGTTCTTCGGCGCTAATGCCAAGCCTTTGGAGCGTGCGTTGCCTATTGTGACCATTCTTACCCTTGCAGCAACCGGCTCGGAGATGGATACTGCGGGTGTAATATCAAACCTTGAAACGGGAGATAAACTCGGTCGTCTTGCACCAGCGCTTCTACCTAAGGTGTCATTTTTGGATCCTACGCTTACATATTCGGTGAGCAAGTTTCAGACAGCGGCTGGTGCTGCCGATATAATGTCGCATATTATCGAGGTATATTTCAATACTCAGGAGGATCTGTTTATGCTCGACTGCTTTATGGAGGGTATGCTTAAAACGATTATTAAGTTTGCACCAGTAGCCCTTGCTGAGCCTGAGAACTATGAGGCGCGAGCAAACCTTATGTGGTGCTCGTCGTGGGCAATAAATGGCTTTATAAATGGCGGTAAGCGCAAGGCGTGGAGTTGTCACCCTATGGAGCACGAGCTATCGGCAGTCTACGACATCACGCATGGCCTAGGCTTGGCAATATTGACACCACGTTGGATGGAGTATTGTTTAGACGATACCACCGTGGATAAGTATGTACAGTATGGTGTAAATGTCTTTGGTATAGATGCCTCGCAGGATAAGATGACAATCGCACGTGAGAGTATTCGCAGAACAGAGAAGTTCCTTTTCGAGGACCTTGGATTGCAGCGCACCTTTACCGAGGTGGGTATCAAGCGCGAGGACTTCGAGCTAATGGCCGAGAAGGCGTGCCGCTATGGCGACATCAAAGGCTTCAAGATATTAACGAAGGAGGATGTTGTGCGTATATTTGAGATGTGCGTATAGCAACTTTGGGCATCATTACCTAGAATTACACTCCGAGCAGTGGTGGTGTTCTCCGAGGATGGTGTGGGGTATATCCCCGTGCGAGATTAGTTGTATTGGGCAGTCGTAGTTGCGTAGCTGCTCCTCGGTGATAACGTTCGAGTCGTGGCGGTGTACGTGGCGGTTGACACATACGATATTGCGCACAACGCTCGATATAGTACCTAAATCGTGCGACACCATAACGATAGTCATATCCTTATTAAGGTCGCGTAGGAGCATATACAGTTCATTTTCGAAGCGGTTATCCACGAAGTTGGCAGGCTCATCAAGTACCAAGAGTTTAGGGTTGGAGATTATGGCTCGGCAGAGCATAACTCGCTGTAACTGACCACCCGAAAGCTCGCCAATAGCACGTCTGCGTAGCTCTAAGAGTGAGGCTCTCTCGAGCACCTCATCTACACGCTTGCGCTCGCTCAGCCCAAAGCCTTTGAACAACCCGCGCTCAGCTTGTAAGCCAGACATTACTACCTCCGAAACAGAGATAGGGAATGCCTTGTCGAAGGATGAAATCTGTGGCAAATAACCGATATGTGGTTTTTTGTGGCGAAGCAGGGTAGTGTTATACTCAATAGCTCCGCTATACGGCACAATGCCCATTATGGCCTTTACAAGGGTGCTCTTACCACCACCATTGGGGCCTATAACGCCAATGAAATCGTTGTCATAGATGGAGAGGTTTACGTGCTCCAAAGCAACTACATCGTCGTAACGCACACCGAGATTTTTTATCTCAACAATAGGCTCTCGGCTACTCATCTCCTCTACAAATTATCATCGTTACACGCTCAATCTCTCCGATTATATCCTCACTAAGTGGGTCTACCTCCACAATCTCAGCACCGCACTCCGCAGCCAATGCACGGAGCTTATCCTTGCTATATTGTGGTTGAATAAGGAGCTTCGAAATGTTGTGCTCTCGCGCTCGCTCCACAAGCGCAGTAAGCTGTCGAGGTGAAGGCTCTTTGCCATCCTGCTCTACGGATATTTGCTCGATGCCATAATCCTTGGCATAGTATGTAAACGCGGGATGATATATCATTATGGCATCTACACCATTTGCCACTATCTCGCTATTACATAACGAATCTAAGTTGCTCAGCTTACGTAGTAGTTTATCTGTGTTATCGCGATATTTTATCGAGTCTGGCGCAACTCCTTGCATCGCTAAACCGACATTATCAGCCATACGTTTAAGGGCACGTGGCGAGGTCCAAACGTGTGGGTCAATGCCATGTGCGTGTGCGTGGTTGCAATGTGAACAGCTACCCGCAAGAAGTTCGATACCATCCGATAAGTTTACAATGCGGTCACTCTCCTTAACCGAACTCACCAACGACTGCTCAAAGTTAATAAGACCCACTGAGAATATCTGCTCGGCATCGTTCAGAGCCATAAGATCCTTCATCGTTGGTTCGAAAGTCTCGGGACTTGCCCCATTAGGCACAAGTATCTCTACGTTGTAGTCGCCACCTGTAACCTCCTCTACAATAGCGCGTAGCGGAGCTATGGTTACATATATCGTCTTTTTGCCATCACCCTTATATGCAGTGTTACAACCACTAAGCAAAGATGCAAATATTAGTAATGTTGCTAATTTCCGAATCATATATATTTATACTGCACAATTATTGGGCAAAGGTATAAAAAAGTGGCAAAAAGTTTTGTTTTTATCTATATATTTTTAGATATTTGTCGCTGAAAATATTAAACTTATGCAAAATGATTAAGAATATAACCGAAAAAATTAAGTATATCGGAGTGGATGACACCGATATAGACCTCTTCGAGAGCCAATATATCGTGCCTAATGGTGTGTCGTACAACTCCTATCTCATCCTTGATGAGAAGGTGGCTATTATGGATACGGTTGATCGCCGCAAGTGTGACGAGTGGCTTGGTAATTTGGAGACAGCACTTGAGGGTCGCACTCCTGACTACCTTGTTGTTCAGCACCTTGAGCCAGACCATGCAGGCTCTATTGCTCAGGTTATGGACCGATACCCAAAGATGGAACTTGTAGCTTCGGATAAGGCTGCCAAGATGTTGCCTCAGTTCTACTTCGATTCTAATTTGGAAGGTCGTGTGATTAGCGTTAAGGAGGGCGGTACACTCTCGCTCGGTGGTCGCACACTCCACTTCGCTATGGCTCCTATGGTGCATTGGCCAGAGGTTATGGTTACCTACGATAACACCGATAAGGTTCTCTTCTCGGCGGATGGCTTCGGTAAGTTTGGAGCTTTGGCTCATGAGGAGGAGTGGGCTTGTGAGGCTCGCCGATACTATATAAATATATGTGGTAAGTATGGCGCCCCTGTGCAGGCCCTATTAAAGAAGGCAAGCGCGCTCGACATCGCCATCATCTGTCCGCTACACGGTCCGGTGCTTACCGAGAACTTAGGCTACTATATCGGCTTATATGATATTTGGAGCAAATATGAGCCAGAGGAAGAGGGTGTTTTCGTAGCCTATGCCTCTATCCACGGCAACACTGCGGAGGTTGCTAATAAGTTTGCCGACATCCTACGCGCTAAGGGTGCTAAGAAGGTTGTGGTTTCGGACCTTGCCCGTGTGGATATGGCTGAGGCTGTGGAGGATGCATTCAGATACAGCCATCTTGTTGTAGCTGCAGCGTCATACGACTCGGACGTTTTCCCTCCTATGCACGACTTCCTGCATCACCTTGCAATCAAGAACTTCTGCAAACGCCGTATCGGTATTATCGAGAATGGCTCGTGGGCACCATCGGCAGGTCGTGCAATGCGTAATATAATCGATAGATTCAAGGATGTGGCAGTTGTAGAGGATATGGTGACTATCATGTCGCGCTTGAAGCCAAGTGATATCCCTGCGTTGGAGCAGTTGGCAGATGCTATGCTTGCCACAAAGTGTGACCGCTGCGCAGAATAAATAGATAGGGTAGCGAGGTGTGCTCCCCTCATTAATCAGGCGAGATTACTCAATGGAGATTGTGCCATTGGGTACTCTCGCTCTCTTTTTACCCTCTTTTTTTTGCGCGAAAATTTGTGCGACCGCCCTTTTTTTTGTACCTTTGTGAGATGTAAATATATCTCAAGTTGTATGATAAAGTCTATGACAGGCTTCGGTAAGGGCGAGGCCGTATATGGTGATAAGAAATTCAGGGTGGAACTCAGGTCGCTTAACTCTAAGCAACTCGACCTAAGCATTAAAATCCCAAGCAAATATCGCGCTATTGAGGCGGAGGTGCGTGCTATAATCACACGCGAGATTCAGCGAGGCAAAGTTGACTGCTTCGTATCGTTCGAGAGCAGTGTTGCGGAGACCTCAGCACATATAAACCGCGAGGCTTTTGCCGCCTACGCTAAGGAACTAAGAGAGGTATGCGCAGCAAATTCTGTGACTGCCGATGGCGACTCATTCCTTAGCACTATCTTGCGTATGCCTGATGTTATCACATCTGAGGAGCAAGAGGTTAGTGACGATGAATTGAAGGCGATTTTAGCTGCTACGATGCAGGCTGTTGAACAGCTTAATGCATTTAGGGTTCAGGAGGGCGCAATCCTTATCGCAGACCTCTTCAAGCGCATAGAGCTTATCGAGCAGTATCGCCACGAGGTAGAGCCATTTGAGAGTGCTCGTGTCGATGTTATCAAGAATCGCATCCGCGAGAATCTCGAAAAGCACGCCTTAGAGGTGGACAACAATCGCCTCGAGCAGGAGATGATCTTTTATATCGAGAAGCTTGACATTACAGAGGAGAAGGTGCGCCTTGACAACCATTGTGCATACTTCCGCGAGGTGGCAAACGAGGAGGATGCGCCAGGTCGCAAGCTTGGCTTTATAGCGCAGGAGCTTGGCAGGGAGATTAACACTATGGGCTCGAAGTCAAACGAGGCTAACATGCAGCGCCTTGTAGTTAAAATGAAGGATGAGTTAGAGAAGATTAAGGAGCAGGTGCTCAATATTTTGTAGTTATGGGTAAGTTGGTAATATTTTCAGCTCCTAGTGGCTCAGGTAAGACCACTATTGTACACGAATTACTCAAGCATTTCGACTGCTTCGAGTTCTCTATTTCTGCAACTTCACGCCAGCCACGCGGTCAAGAAGAGGATGGTAAGGATTACTACTTCCTCTCGAACGATGAGTTCAAGGCTTGCGTCGAGCGCGGTGAGTTTGTAGAGTGGGAGGAGGTATACCAGGGAACTTGCTACGGCACACTTAAACGCGAGATGGAGCGTATCTGGGCTAAGGGCAACACCATTCTTTTCGATGTTGATGTTATGGGGGGCATTTCGCTAAAAAAACTCTTTGGTGAGGATGCCTGCTCGGTATTTATCATGCCACCATCAATCGAAGAGCTTGAGCGCCGCCTACGTGGTCGTGCCACCGACAGCGAGGAGGTTATCCAGAAACGTATCGCTAAGGCAGAATTCGAGATTTCGAAAGCACCAGAGTTCGACCATGTTGTCGTGAACGACAGGTTGGAGGATGCTGTTGCAGAGGTTACAAAGATTATTACGGATTTTCTAAAGTAGAGGTAGATATGAAGAAACGTATGTTGCTATACTTCGGCTCGTTTGACCCCGTACACAATGGTCATATTGCGCTTGCCGAATATGCTATCGAACACAATCTTGCTGAGGAGGTAGCGCTTATCATATCGCCTCAAAATCCATTTAAGGCAGACCTCTTGCAGACCCCTGAGTACACCCGCTACGAGATGACCGAGATGGCGTGCAAGGAGTCGAAATACCCTGAGCAGATTAAACCATCGGTTATAGAGTTTGTGCTCGAAAAGCCTTCGTATACAATCAATACCCTTGATTACTTAAAGGAGAATTGCGGTGATACAATGGAGTTTGCCATCATTACCGGTAGCGATATTTGGGCACGCTTCGACGAGTGGAAGGATTATGAGCGCATCTTGGCAGAGTATAAGATATATGTCTACCCACGTAAGGGTTATGTCGTAGAGAAGTTTGCCGATAGGGTAACCATCTTGGAGGATGCACCATATGTGGAGTATTCGTCAACCGAGATTCGCGACACAAGTGGTCGTGGCGGCGACATCTCTGCGATGGTAAGCAAATCTGTAGCCGAGTATATCACCAAAAATCAGTTGTGGACACCTGCGGGTCGCATTGTGCGCCTCACTTCGATGATAGAGGCTGGTGATGATCGCGTTGCGGTCTATATCGAGCGTGGCAAATGCTACTTCCAATACAACGAGTGGGGTAAGGCTATCAACGACTTTAACCACGCTCTAAAACTCAACCCAGAGAATCAGGAGGCTAAGCAGTTGCACGATATGGTCTATGAGATTTTATCGTTCCGATACAAGGATATATACAACCCATAGTAAGATGATAGAGATTGATAATAAAATAGTTAGCCTCGACCTGCTAAGAGAGTGCTTTAGTTGTGATTTAGGTCTATGTAAGGGCATTTGCTGTGTCGAGGGCGACTCAGGAGCACCACTTGATATCGACGAGGTAGACATCTTGGAGGAGGAGTGGGAGAATTATAGCCCATATATGACCGAGGAGGGTAGAGCTGCTGTCGAGGAGCAGGGTTTTATGGTTGTGGATGCAGATGGTGACTACACAACTCCATTGGTCGACAACGCCGCGTGTGCCTATGCCTTCGAGGAGAATGGTATCACCTTCTGCGCTATCGAGCGCGCCTACCGTGAGGGCAAGTGCTCGTTTATTAAGCCAATATCGTGCCACCTATATCCAATCCGTGTTAGCCATTTCCGTAATGGTTCGGTGGGTCTAAACTACCACCGCTGGGCTGTATGTGGCTCTGCGCGTGAGTGTGGTAAGAAGATAGGCTTGCCTGTGTACAAAGGACTTAAAGAGCCTATAATCCGCGCATTCGGTGAGGAGTTCTATCATCAATTGGAGCTCGCTGAGGATATGATTAAAGATGCGCAGTAACAAGATAATATTGACAATGTTAGGATACTTTAGTTCAACTATATTTTTGCTAATTACAACCACAACATTCGCACAAGACATCGACTCTCTTACTATAGAGAATACCGACACGTTGCAGTGCGATACAAAGGTAGATAGTTGCAAATATCGACGTGTATCTCCTACGCACACATTGGGCCAGGTGTCCGTTATCGATACCCTTGCCACGCCTAATAGTGCGATTAGTATTCTGTTGTTTAACGACAACACGTGGCGCTACCTCCTTGCCGAGAATTTTAGAAACGACACAACTATTTATAACGACCATTGGGATACATCTGTAGCAAACCCATATACTGATGTGGCGCTTGAATCTTTTGCTGAGGCTACGCCTATACGCCTTGTCGATTCGCTTCAAAGCTACCATTATCCATATATAGGTCGTATAACCTCGCGCTATGGCCCTCGTCGAGGTCGACAGCACCAGGGTATAGATATGGCATTGAAGGTTGGTGATCCCGTATACGCCACATTTGATGGCAAGGTGCGCCTCTCTAAGGCTGCGGGCAACTATGGCAACTTGGTCATTATTCGCCACTGCAATGGCCTGGAGACCTACTACGCCCACCTGTCTGAACGTAGCGTTCAGACAGGCGATTGGGTGGTTGCTGGTCAGCAGATTGGTCTCGGTGGCAGCACAGGTCGAAGCACTGGACCACATCTACATTACGAGGTTAGATACCGCGGACAATCATTTGACCCTGAGCGTATTATAGACTTCAAGACAGGTGAGCTGCGTCGTGCGGAGTTACTCCTAAAACGTCGTCATTTTAGCATCTATGCCAAGTTTGACCAGAACTTCGATGATGAGATAGAGGTAGAGAAGCAGGAGGAGGCAGAGCGTAAAGCTGCTGCCGCAATTCAATACCACACCGTGCGTTCAGGCGACACCCTCGGTGCTATCGCCCGTAAGTACGGCACGTCGGTAAATCGTCTTTGCCAACTAAACAATATTAAGTCTACCTCAATACTTCGTATTGGTCAGCGTTTAAGGGTGAGATAGCCAATGAAGAGACTCCTTAAGTTGATGGTATTTGCTACGCTTTTGCTAACCTCTCAATTTGCAGAGGCGCAAGAGGTGTGCATAATACCCACGCCTAAGTCTGTAATCTTCACAGAAGGTGTATATATTTTACCCACTCCTGTTAAGCTTGCTATTGGTGATGAATCGCTATCTCCAATCGCAGATTATCTATCATTGTATATCACTATAAACAAAGGAAATACAAATAGTGATATAAAGTTAAATATAGATGATAATCTATCCTCTGAGGAGTATAGAATCGAGATAAATTCATCAGGCATATCACTCTTAGGTGGCGACTACGGAGGTGTTTTTAATGCAGTCACCACACTCTTGCAACTTTTACCAGCGGGAATATATACAAGGCGAGGAGTGACAAACGCAGAGCTTCAATATTGTACCATAACGGATTTGCCCAAATATTCGCATCGTGGTTTTATGCTCGATGTTTGTCGCACGTGGATGGACAAGGAGGCGGTAATGGAGTATATCGATCTACTTGCTTATCACAAAGTCAACTCATTGCGCCTACACCTTACCGACGACGAGGCGTGGCGCATAGAGATAAAATCGCATCCAGAGTTAGCCGAGGTTGGAGGCTTCCGTGGTGGTGATAGCCCAATATGGCCGCGTTATGGCAAGTGGAACGAGCGCTGGGGTGGATACTATACGCAGGAGGATATGCGTGAGATTATAAAGTACGCACGCGTGAGAAATATCGAGGTTGTGCCTGAGATAGATCTACCTGGACACAGCCTCTGCATTGCAACAGTCCACCCAGAGATATTGTGTAACTACACCCCTAAGACAAGTGCTGCATTTGGCTATGACACTCGTTCTGCATTCTGTGCCTCACGTGAGGAGAACTATGCTCTGCTTGATGACATCCTGCGCGAGGTTTGCGAGTTATTTCCATCGCGATATATCCATATAGGTGGCGATGAAGTTGATATGTCGCAGTGGAAACGCTGCCCAGATTGCATGAAGCTAATGGCTGATAATAGGATGTCTACAACATCTGAGTTACAGCGATACTTTATGTCACATTTAACTGACATATTGGCTAAGTATGATAAGTTACCCGCCGTCTGGAATGAGGCAATAGATGGCGGAACACTTAACGAGCAGACCCTTGTCTATGGTTGGGAGAGCGTTAAGGAGTGTCGTGTTGCCGCTGCCGAGGGCTATCAGACCGTGGTTATGCCGGGGCAATATTTCTACTTTGATATGAAACAGTCTTCGCGCGAGGATGGTCACGATTGGGCGGCAATATTTGATTGGACAAAGGTCTATAACTTTACCCTATCATCCGTAGGCTTCACAGCCGAGGAAAGTGCTAATATCGCAGGCTTCGAGGGCTCGTTTTTTAGCGAACTATACGCCTCGCGCACCCCAGAAGAGCCTACATATCTACACTATATGACATTCCCGCGCATAGTAGCCCTTGCGGAGATTGCGTGGAAGGATAGCGATGAGCGGGATAGTGAAGATTTCTACCGCAATATGGTTTATCATTACGATAGATTAGACGCTATGGGCATTGCATATCGTCTTAATACTCCAATGGTTAAGTATGAGGATGGTATACTTACTGCATCGGTCGATGATGGCAGTGATATATATTATCGCAGGGAGCCTATGGCTACCGAAATGCTCTACACAAAGCCTATCGCCACCGATAAGCCTGCGGAATACGTCTTTATTGCACGCCGAGGTAGAGCAAAGTCGCAAGTGGCTGCGGTAAATGCTCATTTTAAGACTATAACCCCGAAATTTGATATTACCTCCTCGATGCCTGAGAGCGAGAAATACTCTTTCGATAAGGCGGAGAACTATGGTCGTTTAGCTCGTACCACACGTGCTGGCGATGTGGGCGATTGGGTGATGTTCACCTTTGAAACGCCTGTTAGGTGCAGACGTATGAAGGTCGCAACGGGCAATTTTCAGCTACCGCGATATATATTTGAGAATGGTTGCGTTGAGTTAAGTTTTGATGGAGATAGCTTTTTTTATATTGGTGATTTAGAGTGTGGTATGCTTATAATAGAATACCCCGAACAACCAATCAAAGCCGTGCGTATCACCTGCACATCACGCGGTAATGGTGCCGAGTGGGTCTCTATCCAGCCACCAACAATCTACCCGTCTCTATAGCTTCTTATTTGCCAATCGCGCCATCATCATAAGCGATGTCGGAATATGACAGTAGCCATTTGGATTCTTATCCAAATAGTCCTGATGATACTCCTCGGCAGGATAGAAATTATCGAGCGGTGCGAGTTCTACCGCCAATGGCTCACCGATAGACTTTTCAACTGCATCAAATATTGATTTGATAGTTATAACATCGTCATTATCTGCATAGTACACACCCGTGCGATAGCGCGTACCACAATCATTACCCTGACGATTTAGTGATAGCGAATCTATCGAGCGAAAGAATAACTCGACAAGAAATTCAAGTGTTATGATCGCTGGGTCGTATACAACCTTGACACACTCAGCAAATCCCGTAGTATCGGTATATACCTCCTCGTATGTAGGGCGTTCTGTATTGCCGTTGGCATATCCAACTTCGGTTGATATAACACCGTTTATCTGCTTGAAATAGTGTTCAGTTCCCCAGAAACATCCGCCTGCAAAATATATCTCTTTCATACTAATATTCTATCTTGTTCATCACCTCCTGCAACCTATTTAGGAAGCCCGTAGATATTGGTCCATCCATCTGTGTGTGGTGAAACTGAAACGACAACGAGAGGGTAGTCTTAAACCAGCCCTTACGATACTTACTCCACACCACAAATGGATTGTTCCAAAAGCCTGCGTAGACATTAACCACCGAGTCAAGTTCGCACTTGGTAAGCGCCGAGCTACCGATAACCATAAAATCGTCGCCCAACACCACATCCTCCGCGCTTGTCTGCGCCAATGCTGTGATACGCAAATAGTCTGCCTCGAACTGATGAATATCCTCTGAGAATGGAATATCACATGTGTTGATGCCGCCATCCTTAGTCATAACGATAGTATTAATGGCGAGGTTATCAAACTCCATAAACTTGTCGCCCACGGGCAACATATAAAACTCCCTGAACTCCGATGCAGCCCTAACCACAGCGTAACACATCAACATATTAAGTTTCACACACTTGCGCTTGGCAATATGGCGCAGGTGTGTTATATCAAAAGTCTTGGTCATTGTCACCATCGGCATCGTAGCCTTCATCCATAGCTCAAAAGCCTTGGCTCTCGATGTCGTCTTTGGATCTATCTCTCTCATCTTACTCACATTTTACTTGTTAAACAGATGTCGTATTGCGGCAATCGGATCGTATATCATCATTCGAGGTCCTGCCCAGCGCATTATAGCGCGTATCTTCTCGCGCATTTGGGGCTTGTAGCAGTGAATTGGACATCGCTTACAATTAGGCTTGTTATTTCCAAACTTGCACATATCCAGCCTTTTATACGCATAAATTTGAAGTTCTTTATACTCCTCAGACACCTCCGCCATACCAAGCCTTTTTTTGCAGTATAGCTCAATCATACGCCCGACAACCTCTTTCTCTCTATCTATTCTACTCTTAGCCATAGCTCTATTTTTTCACAAAAATATCTATCTACAATCAATTATGCAAATTTGCTATTGTATTTGGCAGAATAATTTATAACTTTGCTACCACGTAATCACATATTAAACTCAATATTATGACTTATTTACTTGCACTATTGGGTATCTCATTTGCTGTATCGGCAGTGGGCTGGCTCTATTTTATCTACTTTTTCAGCATTGGCTACGGCTTGACTATCACAGCTCTTGCTGCTGCTACTGCGGTTATCTTCTTCAATACATTGACCCTACCTACGGCAATACTCTGCGCAGTGTTATTTGTCTATGGTCTACGCTTGGCGCTATACCTGCTTCACCGAGAGCGCAAGTCTGCCACCTATAAGCAGATTTTGTATCAACCTGAGAATACCACTAAGAAGCCACTATTCGTAATGTTCGCTATTTGGATTATGTGCGCTTTGCTATATGTTGGTCAGATGGCCCCTGCGACATTCTATCTCTACAACCTTACTAATGGCATTGCTGTTAATGAGTTATGGGCGTGGATAGGTGCCGTTGTTGCTACCGTGGGTGTTATTATCGAGATGGTTGCCGACGCACAGAAGAGTGCCGCCAAGAAGGTCAATGCTCGCAGATTTGTTGATACGGGTCTCTATCGCATCGTGCGCTGTCCAAACTACTTTGGCGAGGTGTTGATGTGGACAGGTAGCTTCCTTATCTGCTTTGGTGCTTGCTGCACATTCTGGCAGTGGATTATCGCTATTATCGGCTATATCGGTATCGTATATGTGATGTTCAGCGGTGCACGTCGCTTGGAGCTTCGCCAGACCGAGACCTACGGCAACGACCCAGAGTTCCAGGCATATATTAAGAAGACTCCACTAATCCTTCCATTCGTACCTATTTATAGCGTAGCAAAACACAAGTGGTTGCAGGCATAAGGAGTTGATTTATACAACTTCAAATTAAATCGCCTTTCGCATTCTTGCGGGAGGCGAAGTTTTGTATTATTTCTAAACAATGTCCCACGGAGTGTTGTTCGTTTAGAAAAATTTTCTTAATTTTGTAGTGCTATTGGATAAATAGCAGACATATTTGAAAGTGTTTTCGCAGTCCTGAATAGAAAATGTGGTAGTTTTCAAAAGCAAAAGGATAACGGACAACACTCATTTCTTGTATAGTTATGTGGCTGTACACATTCTGTGTACATATACCTCATACTATCCAGGTGTGGGGCATTGTATCGTTTATTTTTGCTTGGGTTTTACCACAACCTTCTATTCAATAAACGAAAGTCAACTCCACACTTTCTTTTTACATACATTTCCATTTTGGAGTTGGGTGGTTTTAAGCGCAATTATTAACTTAAAACATAGATGCTTATGACACAAACCAAACAACAATATCTCGCACCCGAATTTGAGGTGCTGGATATCGAGGTGGAACACGGCTTCTCGCTATCTAATTTGGAAGACCCAGAGGAGAACCCCGAAATGGATTGGTAAACTAATAACACAAACAGATATGAAACGACTTTTAACACTTTTAGCCCTTGTGCTATGCAGTTGTGCCGAGACCTTTGTGGGGGAGGAGATTGCTCGCCCAAACAATGAAAATCTATCCGACCTTACGGCAGCATTTGCCGATGAGGACAACACTCGTACTTATATTGAGGATGGTAAGTATCTTCGTTGGCACGAGGATGACCGCTTGACTGCCTTCTACGGCAACACCCTTAATCGCCAGTATAAGTTCAATGGCGCAACGGGCGACAATAGCGGAACATTCTCACTTGTACCAAGCGGTGAGCTTGGCACAGGCAACGCCTTTGACCACATCTATGCGCTATATCCTTATAACGCAGATGCCCGTATCACAGACGAGGGTGTAATCTCATTGACTCTTCCCGCTGAGCAGACTTACGCCGAGAACTCTTTTGGTCGTGGCGCAAACACAATGATTGCCGTAACCGAGAACTTGGAGGATACATTCCTCGCGTTCAAGAATGCCTGTGGCTACCTCAAACTAAAACTCTACAACGCTGAGGGTGCAACAATCAAGAGCATCGAGGTTAAGGGTAACAGTGGCGAGAGACTTGCTGGCGCAGCAACAGCAACCATCGCCTTTGGCGAAGCGCCAGTGTTGGCTATGGCAGACGATGCAATAACCTCAGTAACACTCGATTGTGGCGAGGGCGTAGCACTTGGTACAACAGCCGAGACTGCAACTGAGCTGTGGATGATCCTCCCTGCAACAACATTTACCAATGGTTTGACCATCACTGCAACTGATGTGGATGGTAAAGTATTTGAGAAGACCACTACCAACGAGGTTGTTGTCGAACGCAATGCTATTCAGCCAATGGCGACACTTAAGGCTGAGTTTGTAGTATATACACCCAACCCAGATGAGCAGAACACATTTATTACAGATGTGGATGATGCGTACATTGTAGGTTTTGAGGGTGGTGAGGTTGTAGTTGCGGTTACAACTAACATGGAATACAAGGTAGTTATCCCTGCTGAAGCAAAATCGTGGATAAGTGTTGGAGAGACTCGCGCTGCTGTACGCGAGGAGACACTAACCTTAATTATAGCAGAAAACGAAATCACAGAGGAGCGTAGTGCTATTGTTACACTTAAGGATAAGAGAGATAATATTCTACAAGATATCAATATCACTCAATCTGCAAGATTAAACACTGTTGCTAATAATGAGATTTGGTATACTACTACTGATAATAAGAAACTCTTCCCAAATAGCACTGAACCAGCACTATTTGGCGCTATCCTTGTCTCAAATAAATATGTCGATGGCAAGGGTGTACTTACCTTCGATGATGAGATTCTACTGATTGGCAATAGTATATTTGAAAATATTACAACTCTCGCAACTATTACATTTCCAGACAGTGTAACTACAATTGGAGATTATGCATTCCGAGGTTGCAGTAGTCTAACAAGTATAACCATTCCTGATAGCGTTACTTCAATTGGAGTGGAAGCATTCGATGGTTGTACTGGTGAATTGGTAATTAATTGCAATATTCCATCTGCATCATCAGAATCATCTGGTGCATTTCATGGTAGCAAATTTACATCTGTTACTATTGGAGATAGTGTAACTACAATTGGAGATTCTGCATTTGAAGGTTGCAGTAGCCTAGCAAGTGCAACTATTGGTAATAGTGTAACTACAATTGGAGTTTCTTCATTCTCTGGTTGCAGTAGCCTAACAAGTGCAACAATTCCAGATAGTGTAACTACAATTGGTAATTCTGCATTCGAATTTTGCAGTAGCCTAACAAGTGTATACATTACAGATTTATCTGCTTGGTGTAGAATAAACTTTGGCAGTTATGACGCAAATCCACTATACTATGCTAAAAATCTCTATCTTAATAATGAGTTGGTAACTGATCTTGTTATTCCATCAGATATTGCAGAGATTAAATCGTATGCATTCAGTGGTTGTAGTAATCTAACAAGTGTAACTATTCCTGATAGTGTAACTACGATTGGAGATTATGCATTCGAAGATTGCAGCAGCCTTACAAGTGTAACTATTCCTGATAGCGTAACTATGATTGGAGGTGGTGCATTCGATGATTGCAGCAGCCTTACAAGTGTAACTATTCCTGATAGCGTAACTACGATTGGAGGTGGTGCATTCCGTGATTGTAGCAGCCTTACAAGTGTAACTATTCCTGATAGCGTAACTACGATTGGAGGTAGTGCATTCGATGGTTGCGAGAGCCTTACAAGTGTAACTATTCCTGATAGCGTAACGGAGATTGGATGGTATGCATTCGAAAATTGCACCAGCCTTACAAGTGTAACTATTCCTGATAGCGTAACGGAGATTGGATATTATGCATTCGAAGGTTGTAGCAGCCTAACAAGTGTCACTATTGGCGATAGCGTAACTACAATTGGAGAAGGTGCATTCGCTGATTGTAGCAGCCTTACAAGTGTAACTATTCCTGATAGCGTAACTAAGATTGGATATGGTGCATTCCTTGGTTGCAGCAGCCTTACAAGTGTATATTGCAAGGCTATAACACCGCCTGCTGGACGCTCATCTATGTTCTCTTACAACGCCTCAGGTCGTAAGATTTATGTACCTATGGAGTCGGTAGAGGCGTATAAGAGTGCAAGTTATTGGAGTAGTTATGCCGATGCGATTGTTAGCTACGACTTCGAGAAGGGTGAAGTTGTTACCCCAGAGGTGACGGGTGGCAGCTACACCGTAGTTCTAAACAACGCTTGGCGACAGTCAACATCGGTATCAAACCCTGATTCATCATTGTATGATGGTGTTTACGAGAGCTATAGCAACTACAATGTGAATGATGGCGTGGCTACAATGTATATCGACATCGAGGGTTATACGGAGTTTAGCATCTATGTTCGTAGTAATGCAGAGAGTACATACGACTATGTAACCGTTAGTGAATTGGATAGCACAACGCAGAAGATGAGTACATCTGGAAAGCAAAATTCGGGAACAGCTATCTCTAACTATACAAAGGTGACCTACACGGGTATTGATGGTGGAAAGCATCGTATCACCGTAATCTACAAAAAAGATTATTCAGAGCACAGTGGTACAGACCGTGGCTATCTAATCATACCAAAGAATCAGTAATAGACTGATAAACATTATTAGAGAGGCTGACTAAATCGATTTAGTCAGCCTCTCTTTTAGATTTTCTACTCGTTTAGTTCCAGCCAGCGCATCTCCTTTTCATCGATTAGGGCGATTAGCTCCTCGATGCGTTTCGATACCTCCGAAAGGCGCTCGTAGGGTAGTGTGCCAGATGAAATCTCGTTTTCGAGGGTTGCGCGCTCCTCGCCAAGAGTGGCAAGGTCGAGTTCCAACTGCTCCAACTCCTTTTGCTCCTTAAAGGAGAGTTTGCGCTTAGAGGTGTCGTGTGTGCGTTGCTGCTGAGGCTTTTGTGGTGCAGTGTTGCGCTGTTCGCTACGCTCCTCTGCCTCCTTCTCCTTGATATATTCGCGGTACTCGCTATAACGACCCACAAAGTCCTTGATACGACCCTCGCCCTCAAAGACAAAGATATGGTCGACACACTTATCCAAGAAGTATCTATCGTGCGAGACGATAAGCAGCGACCCCTTAAATTCAGTGAGGTACTCCTCCAACACATTGAGTGTCATAATATCGAGGTCGTTAGTAGGCTCATCCAAGATTAGGAGGTTTGGATTCTGCATCAGCACAATCAATAAATAGAGGCGTCGCTTCTCGCCACCGCTAAGGATATCTACGCGCTTATTAAAGGTCTCGTGTGGAAAGAGAAAACGATTTAGGTATGTCGTTGTCGAGATAGCGTGACCATCTGATGCCTTAACCACGTCCGCAACATCCTGCACGCACTCCAAGACGGTCTGACCAGGCTTAAAGTTAATGCCCTTCTGTGTGTAGTAGCCAATACGTAGGGTCTCGCCATGCTCTATAACGCCACTATCTGGTTGCAGTTTGCCCGCCATAAGGTTGATAAAGGTGGTCTTACCCACGCCATTGCGACCCACGATGCCGACACGCTCACCGCGCGTAAACTTATATGAGAAGTTATCCAACATCTTGCGACCCTCAAACGAGAGATTCAAGTCCATACAATCGACAACCTTGCGACCAAGGCGCGACTGCGCAACATCAATCTCGACACTATCCGTGCGGAGGCTCACCGAAGCCCTGTCTTTAAGGTCGTAGAAGGCATTTACTCGATATCGCGCCTTGCCTGTACGTGCCTGAGGTGTGCTGCGAATCCACTCCAACTCTCGGCGTAGGAGGTTGCGCGACTTATCAATCTCCGCCTGCATATTTAGGTATCGCTCCTCGCGCTTTTCGAGATACTCGGTGTAGTTACCACGATAAACGAACAATTCGCCACGGTCGATCTCCATAATCGTATTGCACACTCTATCAAGAAAGTAGCGGTCGTGCGTAACCATCAACAATGTGCAACGCGAGCGTTGAAGATAGCCCTCCAAATACTCGATAATATCGATGTCGAGGTGGTTGGTAGGCTCATCCATAATGATAAACTCGGCATCCTGCAACATCATACACGCCAACGCCACACGCTTAGCCTCGCCACCCGACAGCTCGCCCATAGGCTGATTCCAGCGCTCAATCTTCAACGACGATAGCACTTGACGAATCTTCTGCTCCATGCTCCAGCCATCCGTTCTATCCATCTCGGCGATAGCCCTCTCCAAGCGCTTGACATCGCCACACTCCACAGCATGCTCATACTCCTTCAATGCTGGCGAGAGGTCGCCCATACGCGCATAGACCTCGTCGAATATGGTACGTTTAGGGTCAAAGTTGCTATCCTGGTCCAAGAAGGCAACCTTGATATCCTTCATAAACTTCACCTCGCCACCTCTGTCCGAGTTCTCCACACCCGCCAAAATCTTTAGTAGCGACGACTTGCCCGTACCATTCGGAGCCACAAGGGCAATCTTATCACCCTCGTTGATATTGAAGCTAATATTCGAAAATAGCGTACGGTCACCATACGACTTTGATATATTCTCTACTTGTAGATAACTTGCCATACTACAACTTTTTACAACTATAAACTAACGCACAAATTAAGGTCATACGCCAAGCGCTCACCACTATCGTAATAGATAACGCCTACATACTTAAAGCCGAGTTTTTCGAGCATTGACAACATTCGAATATTACCTCGGTGTGTATCAATGCGAAAACCAGTATAACCCCTCTCAATTGCCATCTGCGAGGCGTAAGCCATTAGCGCCATTGCAACACCAGCCTTGGTATAACCATTTCTTACACAGAGGCGATGTACCACGACATAATTATTAGTGGTGTTCCACCCACTATCTGGGATTTGAGAGTATGTCTCCTCACCCGTAAAAAGAATTGCCGCATAGCCAACAACCTTACTATCAATAGAGTACACATATCCCACCCCTGAGGCTATATCTTCCGCGATAACCTCATTCGAAGGGTAGCCATCCTGCCATTGGTCGATGCCCAACTCGCGCAACGAGAGCTGAGCATCAGCGACAATACTCATAATCTCTGCGGTATCCTCCGTTGTTGCCCTGCGAATCATCGTTTGCGAGATATTTCTCGGATTTTACGATTGATAATAAAGAAGTTAAAGGCGATTATAAGCGCTGTAAACAGACCGCCAACACCAATAGCAACCATAGGCGATGTGCTTAGCTCACAACCTGCCATCTGCGAGATATAACCAATATAGAGTCGCTGCGCAAAGACAACGACCATCGAGCTAATCGCCCAAATCGAGAGGTTAAGCGCGAGCGTAAGCAGATTGTAGGGTAGTGCTACGCGCGCTGGGGTGTAGCCTATAAGCACCAAGTTTTCGAGTTTCGAGATATTCTTCTGTAAAAGCAGGTAGATGCTCAATGTCAATATTATCAACGACAACAAACTAAATACCACACCAATACATACTATTATCACAATGCATACTTTAAGTATATACATCGCCTTGCTACTCTCCGCAGGTTTATTCTCAATCTCATAGCCATTAGCCTCTATATAGGCCGTTAGCTCCGGGTCGGCAGGGTTGTCTACCTCGATAATTAGGCGTGTGGACTCCTCATTCCCACCATCGCCATAGCGACCATTTGCCCACGCCATAAACTGTTCGGGTACAAGGATGGTATTTATGCGATCTGAGAAGCCAACCACGCGAGCTGTGTACTCCTCGATTATGCCATTACCTCTAAGGCTGATGCCGAGCTCCACGCGCTTGATGACATCCTCGGTAATTTGTGGCAGTTGCTGAGTTGAACTAAAACCAAAGTTGTATAGGTTTAAGTAGTTGCGTGGCAGAATGATAGGAATCATCATATCGCCACTGCTATACCTCCATTCCTTTGGTAAAATATCGATAAAATCATCTGGCACAGACTCGAAGAAGAGCATCGTCGAGAGCTTTCTGCCACCAAACAATATCGAGCCGTAGACCTCATACTGAGACGAAGTGAATGCCCCTACGCTGCTAATAAACTCCTGCGCTCGAAGCTCGGCAATATCATCCGCAGAGAAGCGCTTGCCGCCACTACCAACACGCTCAACAGGGCGAGTAACAACCAAATAGTCGCTGCCAATAAGTCTACTTTCGCCCGACATCACAGGCTTCACATCGCTATATAGCTGCACTCCGCCAATGATAACGGTCATACCTATAAGGTTGACAACGAAGAATATCATTAGCTCAAAGAGACTAATGTGCTTACGTAGCAATTTCCAGATTAGGGCTATAGATTTAGGCATAGGTCGTAGTCAATATTCATATGTTTACCAATAGAAGTTGCTATCACACCCGCGCCCTGCTTATCCACCTCACGTAGAATCACATCGCGCATAATATCGCTATTTTTATCATCAAGATGTGAGATAGGCTCATCGAGCAATAAGAAGCTAAATGGCTGACATAGAGCGCGAATCAACGCCACGCGCTGCTGCTGTCCATAGGATAGACGGTCGGTGCGAGAGTTAAGTTTATCAACAATGCCAAGCTCCTCAAATAGAGCTACAATCTCATCACGTTGCTTAAAGTTCGTAATCGAGTTTTTAATCCAGACATTTTCCAACGCCGTTAACTCACCAAAGAGTCTTAGCTCCTGAAAGAGAACGCTTATCTTAGTTTGGCGAATATCGCTCCATTGCGCGCTATTAAAACGACTAATATCCTCGTTATCAAAGCTTATAACACCACGATAGTCGCCGCGCTGACCATAGATATAGCTACATAGCGACGACTTACCCGTACCAGACTCTGCACGCACAAGGTATCTCTTGCCGCGTTCGAAGCTAACATCGCGATGCCATATATCCGATATCAGCCCCTCGCGCGAGGCAAATATCTCAGGCACAACGTTATTTAGTGTAATTCGATTCATTTCTAATACAACGAATTTAGAGATTCTTTAACCAATATTGGCAAAACAAGAGTGTTTATCTGTTCGAGTGCATTCACGCTCTTATCATCAAACACCACAACCACCTCTGCCGATTCAAGGCTATCCACCGAGGTATATATATAGCTAACCATCTCTGTTGCACTGCTATACAACTCGCGATACTCCTCCATAATCTGCGTTAGTATATACTCATTTGTCGACTTCATAAACTTGCTTGCCATAAGCGCGTCGAAATTTACGACCATATATCCCACAGCGCCCTCTACATCCTTCAACCACTCAGCATCCAATGCCGAAGAGGTTAGGGTTTGAGGCAAAGTGTTAACACCAAGATAGAACAAGTTATCATCCTGACCCATCGAGAAGTTGTTATTCATCAAGCGTAGGGTGTAGTGCGTTGCGTCGACCTTTTTAAGGAAACCGCCTGCAAACTGCGCGATATTGCTAATAATATATGTGTCAGTCACATCCGCCATCAACATAGCCTTAACACTCTTAATAGAGGGCTCAATATAGTATTCGTCCCAATAGTGGTTGTATCGCTGCTTAATCTTGCCGTCAACATCCTCCAAAGCGATGGTTACACCGCCATTAATGGTGCTTAGTGCATCACACGCAATCGACACGAACATATTTACCTCGTTTGTAGGCTTAATACCAACACTTTGCAACGTGTCGCCATTTAGGATTGTTCGTACCAACTGTGCCAAGACCCCTCCATCAACACCAGCACTTAGCACTGCAAAGCTCTCCTTATCAAGGGTGCTAAGATGTGTTGAATTTGTAGGTTTGCAAAGAGCTGCGTACTCACCAAAATTTAGACCCTCAGAGCTATATGCAAGCGTTGCACGACCCAAGTCAAATGTTGCAGACAATAGGATATTTGCATTAGGATTAAAATACGTTGAATAACTATTTATCAACTCATTAGCCGAGTTTAGCTTATCCATCTCTTTATTATATTTCACCTCGCTAACATAACCTTCAGCAAATTCGCCGTTAAGCTTTGTGACTTCATTGCTTACATATGTGTATGCATTCTGAATTAGTCTATCCGCATTTACCAACATAGCCAAATCCATCGCCTCGAATCGAGACAAGTCGGACTCTGGTCGTGTTATAGCCATCTTAGCAACATCGAGCGTGGAATCACTCTCTGCACCAAACGCGCACGCTACGCGAGAGTCGTTATATGCAAGCACAATATCACCACTCTCAAAAATACGCATATCGCCATCACTCTCAACTTCACAAATATCGACATCACCCTGCATCAAAATATAGGACAACAGCGCCACAGAACGATCCAACTGCACCCTATCCGAAACCTTAGCGACAACTACGCAGTCGGTCAAGTTTTCATTTATATAGCCATAGATAGGAGTGTGAATATCAACACCTATCGTATCGAGGTTAGTAATAATGCTTTTAAGATGCTCTGCATCACCATCGCCCTCTAATTGTGACGATAGTATCGTAGCTATAAACGAGCGATTCTCAGGCGTTATAAACTTTTCGAAAGCGCCTTTCGTAGCAAGCTGCTCGAGATTTACATAGACAAACACAGGATCCTCAATAGGTTGAAGCGCAACCACTTGTTCATCCTTAGAAACACGCAGAAATAGGGCTACCGATGCGCCAATCATAAGCACAACCACCACAATCCATAGAAAAATCTTTTTCATATTTCAATATCATTTTATTCTTTATCGTACTTACTATGTAAGTAAAGGACAAAGATAGCAATATTTTTCCATTATCAAACATATTTTATTCTTTTGTAGTATCACTATTTTTAATTACATTTGCACACTGTAAATAGATTAGGCAAATGGAAAACTTCAAACCCACAAAATACACGTTGCAGTGTATCGCCACAGGTCGCGAATTTGACGACACAGGGTGGATATTAGATGACGCAGAGTGCAAAACACCATCATTGGTGCGTGCAAGCTACGCCAACAAGCAGCTAAACCTAAAATCCGACGAGTATGGATTCTACAAATTCTGCGATTGGCTCCCCGTAAAGCGCATTCTAAATGGCTCATCAGCACCGGTAACATATAAGAGCGAGGCATTAGCCAAGCACCTTGGCTTGTCAAACCTCTGGATCACACTCAACGGCTATGCTCCACGCCACGGCGTTAAGATGACAACTTGCTCGTTCAAAGAGACCGAGGCATATAGCGTTTGTGCACGAATGGACCAGAGTGAGGAGCGTATTCTTGTTGTCGCATCAGCAGGTAATACCGCGCGTGCTTTTGCTCGTGTATGCTCGGATAACAACATAAAGCTACTTCTCGCTGTACCAACAGATAACCTTGATGCTCTGTGGTTTACAGAGCCTATAAACGACTGTGTAAAGCTTATTGCATGCGAGAAGGGCGGCGACTATTTCGATGCTATCAACCTTAGCAACATGGCGCTCAAATCTCACAAGTTCTACGCTGAGGGTGGCGCAAAAAATATTGCACGCCGCGATGGCATGGGCACAACCGTGCTATCTGCCGTAACTACCATTGGTCGCATTCCAGACTACTATTTTCAGGCAGTAGGTAGCGGCACGGGCGCTATTGCAGCATGGGAGGCTAATATGCGTCTAATCGAAGATGGCCGCTATGGTAATAACCTTATGAAATTGATAGTATCGCAGAATGCTCCATTTGTACCTATCTATGATGCGTGGCGCGCTGACTCGCGCGAAATGTTGGCATACGATGCAAAGAAGGCTCGCCGTGATGCAGAGCTAATTGATGCTAAGGTACTATCAAATCGCCGACCTCCATACACCTTTGCTGGTGGCTTGTATGATGCGCTAAAAGCTACTAATGGAGATGTTGTAGTAGCAACAAATGCCCAAGCACGCCGCGCAGGCAAGCTATTCAAGGAGTTGGAGGGTATCGATATCCATCCAGCACCAGCTGTAGCCCTTGCGTCACTTATCAAGATGGTCGAGAGCGGCTCGATAGATAAGAATGCCTGCATTATGCTAAACATAACAGGCGCAGGCGAGGAGGCAGCGAAGAAGAACCGCGAATTATTCTATCTTAAACCGATTAAGACCTTCTCTCTCAATGTTACAGTTGACGAGGTGGTTAATTATGTGGAAACTCTATTTTAGTTAAGATAATATGCTCTATCCTATTAAGTTTAAGCCACGTGCAAAGGAGCGAATCTGGGGTGGTCAGGTAATATTAAAGAAGAAGGGTAAGGCGGCAGGTCGCCTTGCAAAAGATAAGTTATATGGCGAGAGTTGGGATTTATCATCTATAAAGGGGGATATCTCTGTTGTTGCAAATGGATTTCTAAAAGGCAATAACCTTGAAGAGATTATCGAGGTATATATGGGTGAGCTAATCGGCGAGAAGAACTTCGAGCGCTACGGTCTTGAATTCCCACTCCTTATAAAATATCTTGACTGCAACGACAAACTCTCTGTTCAGGTGCACCCTGACGACATTCTTGCTGAGGAGCGCCACAACAGCTATGGCAAAACCGAAGCCTGGTACGTCGTTGATTGCAAGGAGGATGCTGCAATATATTTAGGTTTTAAGGATTTGAATATCACCCGCGAGGAGTATATTGCAGCGGTAGCAGAGTCGCGCCTTGAATCTCTACTCAACAGAGTTCCGGTAAAGCCTGGTGACGTATTCTTTATCCCTGCTGGTACGGTACATGCTCTTGGTGCAGGCATCGAGGTTGTCGAGGTGCAGCAGACATCGGATGTCACTTATCGTATATATGATTGGGATAGAGTGGATGCCAACGGAAAGGGTAGAGAGTTGCATACTTCACTTGCTATTGATGCCATTGATTTCGAGGCAGATGCCGAACTTCTACATCGCAAATACAATTTGGAGCGAGGCGGCGAAGCTAAGGTTATCGACTGTAACTACTTTACCATGACCCTTCACAATGTTAGTGGAGTTAAGGAGCTGGATCGTTCGATGCTTGATTCGTTTGTAGTCTACATAGCTCTTAATGGTTCTGTTCGCATTATCGCTGATGGCGAGGAGGAGAATCTTGCCGAGGGCGAGGTAATACTTATCCCTGCCGAGGTGGGCGACATCACCATCGAGGGCAACGCAAAACTAATGGAGGTATATATCGACAAATAGTTGGCAATGAGAAATAAATACAATTTTATAGCAATCGGCAGTTTAGGTATAAAACTGCTGATTGCTATAATTTTTAGTATCACAACACCACACATTGTAGCAGCGCAGCAAACCAACCTCAATGCACTCATGCAAGAGTATGGAATGGTTGACATCCAGAAGCTCGACCCCGAAATTTTGGTTGAGTTAAAGTATTCTACAAATGACAACTTCGTAGGTCGAGATATGTATGGCGACTTAAAACGGGCGTACCTTGAAAAGGAGTTTGCAAATAGGGTAGTTAAGGCACAAAAAATACTCAAAGAGCGCAATGCAAGCTACACCTTACTAATATATGATGCAGCACGACCTATTAGTACACAACGCGCTATGAGAAAGATGGTTGAAGGCACTGAATTGGAGCGATTTGTAGCTGATGGCAAGCGTGGAGGACGACACAATTATGGCGTTGCCGTAGACCTAACCATAGCCACCATTGATGGTGTGCCATTAGATATGGGTACAGGATTTGACGACTTTAGCAATGCAGCATCCGTCAAAGGCACACCCGACACAAGCGACCCTAAAACTCGCACAATAGAGATATATCGCACCTATATTGAGAACTTAGTAACAAATGGTGTAATCAGCCGCATAGCAGCCAACAATAGAATTTTACTCTTGGAGGTTATGCTGGAAGCGAAGCTATATCCATATCGCCGAGAATGGTGGCATTATGAGGATATTATGCCAATGGATAGTGTTCGATTAAAATATAGACTTCTTGATTTCTAGGAAGTTATAATACAACGCCCATAAACACCTTTGCTATATGATAAATCATATATAATCCTACAATAAGCTTGATTCCTGAGCCAACCAAAAAGGATAATAGTGATCCAAGACCAACAGACAATGCTCTGTCAATATCGACTTTACTGCCAACCATCTCGCCAATAACCGCACCAAAGAATGGACCAAGGATAATGCCAGGAATACCAAAAAGGAGACCCACAAATGTACCTATTGTGGCACCCGTAATTCCCGCCTTAGTACCACCAAATACCTTAGTAAAATATCCCGGCAAGAGGTAATCAAGTAGAACCACAGCAACCGAGACTACACCGCACACAATAAGCTGTGTGGTCGTAATCGTACTACCCGTAACAAAGTATGCACACACCATACCCGCAAACGAAAGTAGCGTTCCTGGCAACACGGGGACAATAACCCCTATAAGACCTACAACACCAGCAGCCAACGCAATTATAAGTAATCCAATCTCCATAAACATCAAATCTATCTATATAATATTACCCTACTTAATTTTGTCGCATAATGTACATTATGTTAAATCACGCATCATATTCGCCAGATAATCAACTATTTAGAAGAATTATTTGAATCAGCAATAAATGTAACATATCTTGCCATAAGATAACTATAACATACAGATATTATAGTCGTTAGCATCTTCGATGGCGTTGGCCATATATTGAATGACTCGACAAAGAGTTTCATACAGACATAATTAATAAGGATTGAGCCAACAACCGATAAAGCGTAACGGAAAAGCTGTTTTTGTGAGCCTACCTTTGTGGCTCTAAACGCTACATTGCGATTAAGCCAAAAGCCCGTAAAAAAGGTGATTGGAAAGACAATAAATAGCGACAAGATATGTGGCGACATCACCACAAAACCCAAATCGACATAGCTTTCACGCACAACATAGTGATATATAAGGAAATACCAAAGTGTATCGAGCAACATATTCACAGCGCCACACAGACCATAACCAAACAGATTACGCGATATTAAGCCGTGTAAAGGCTTAATATATAGGGCATCCACTATATCTATAAGTCTTTGAGCAAACCACATAGCCTATCTAAACCTCTTTGGCGTATATACCCACGACTGTGGAAACTCCTCTGTATGAGCTCGCTTAAACTGCTGACACTCACCAACATCAGCACTACCAAAGACTGCGACAGCATACATACTACCCAATTTGAAGTAATTACACTGCGCCTCTGAGTGACGCTTTAAGATATCAGAAATCGCACGCTCTGCATTCTCCGTAGTTGAATAGCTGCCTACAACTACCCAATGTCTAACATCTTCCCTTGTACGCCAATCAGCCACGACATCCAGAATCTCAACCTCCTCTACAATCTCCTCAATAGGCTCTATATCAAACGATTGTTCCTCTTTAATTAAAGGCATTTCAATTAGAGGCGTAGCAACCTTTTCTGCAACTAACTCGATAGTCTCAACCGCAGGTTTTGAATTAAGAGACCACCACACACCAACTCCGGCAGCACACAAAACAAGGATAATCATCATAGTCACAAACACTGGAGCATGGCTCTTACGACGTGCTATATACAATGGTTGCTCGCAGATATTTAGAGCCTTGATAAGCCCATTGTCAGCAATAAAACAGTTATCGCGCAGAGTACCTACCCTATCCACTACAACCACACTACCCTCTCGTGCCTTATCCAACCAACGCGAATACATCTCCTCAGCGCGTCTTGTATCAACAGCGGCCTCGGTAGATATGATATCAACCAACGATTTAGCGCAGTTATTTGAAGAGTATTCGATATGATAGCGTGGCGCAACGAGTTCGCTTTTTGAGCTCATCACAGCCGCTTTGCGTACCACACTTAGAGTGCCCACATCGGGAAGGTATACCGCGTGGTACTTAACCAAAGCGTTATAGATAAGTTTGCCAACTTCGTTTACCATACCCTACCTCTTCTTACCCTTCTTCTTATCCTCCTTTGCGTACTCGCGATTTGCGTGTGCCACTACTGCATTCAAATCAGTAACCTCTGGACGCTTAAAGGCTCGAATAGTCATATAGACACCGTAGATGATAAATGGAATACTGAGCAACTGACCCATATCCAACGACATACCATCCTCAAAACTAACCTGACGCTCCTTGATAAACTCAATAAAGAAGCGAGCCACAAAGACACAAATCATACCTACGCCTGTAAGCAAACCTGGACGACGACGACCCATATCCTTGCTACGATACAACCATAGTAACAAGAAGAAAATCAAGAAGTAGCATATCGCCTCATAAAGCTGCGCTGGATGTCGAGCCGGAATCTGCTCGATAATCTCGGCTGGCACATTGCCCGAGGTCTCAATCCAGGCACGGCGGGCATCGTGATATACGAACTTAAAGCCGAAATCCGACTCTGTTGGGAAGCCCACAATCTCGGAATTAAAGAGGTTACCAAGACGGATAATTGCACCACTAATAGGCGTTACGATAGCGATTCTGTCAATACCCCATACAAATGGCAGATGGTTACGCTTTGTAAACATCCAGATTCCGAGGATGATACCTATTGCAGCACCATGGCTTGCCATACCTCCCGAACGAATATCGGTGATAATACGCCAAGGCTCAACAAGATAGGTCTCTGGTTCATAAAACAGGCAGTGACCTACACGCGCACCGATAAAAGTACCAAGTACAATCCAAATAAACGCAGACTCTAACGTACGTGGAGGCAGACCCTCGCGGCTAAACGTGTAGTTGCAGATACGCTCGGCAAGAAGTATTGCCACAGCCCACATAAGACCATACCAGCGAATATCCATATTTCCGAGCATCACAAGCGTCGGATCCCAATTCCACACAAATGACAAAATATCCATTTCAATCTTTTATTTAAGTATTTGTTCTATTATTCTAACTTTCAAGCACTGATAGGCGAGCAATTACACGCCACGCCTCCTTCACTTCGCTACGATTTATAAACTCATCCTTATAGTCCTCTCTATTGCGCGCCACCAAACGCCACCTGTTAACATCTTTCGACACCCAACGCACCCTACGCCAAATCACATTATCCGTTGGGCGATTTAATACCAGCACATACTCATTACCCTGCACCACCTCATAGACCTCCGTACGCTTCAAAAAGAGGTCCTGCGCTGCACATATAGTGTCGCTCATAGGCTTCGAGAATGAGCGCACCACAATATCGCAATGAGTCTTGTATGGCATTGTGATATACGACGACGGCTCAATATTAGCGATGTTTGGAAGAATCTTCTCCACCTCGTCGATATAGAAAGGCAACTGTTCAAGCTCTATACACTCGCTTTTGAGCATACCACCCACACCCGACAACAGCCACGTTCTGTCAATCTGAGAATCTACGTTGATAATCCTATCTGCCAAATCCTCAGATATACCATAGTTACCCTTACGAATATGGTATATATTCTCAGCGCGTTGCAGACCAATCTTCATTGCAAAGCCATTAATAGACTTTCCAAAACGCTCAATCACTTTAAGCAATCGCGACCAATTATCGAATTTGTTTGTCATATACTCTCTATTACATCACTTGTTGGTGTCGCAATGATAATATTTTTCAGAAAAATATTCTATCTTTGCATCGCGGCTCCGTAGTTCAATGGATAGAATTTAAGATTCCGGTTCTTACGATGAAGGTTCGAATCCTTTCGGAGTCACTCCAAGGATTATTCGACATTATGTCGGGTAATCCTTTTTCAATTCCACACATTCAACAGCGCAAATATACCACAAATTTCTGTTGTCTAAAAATTTTTACAATTAAAAGCTCTAAAAAATATAGAAATATTTAGATAGCTACACTCAAAAACAAAATAGTCCGAACAGCAAATGCCATTCGGACTAACATATTTAGATTTAATCAACTACAACGCAAGCTCCTCGTATGGAAGACCCCAAGCCTCTGCGACAGGCTTGTAGACAACCTTACCCTCGACGATATTAAGACCCTTGCGCAACTCCTCGTTATCGCGACACGCCTGCTGCCAGCCCTTGCCCGCGAGTTGAATAACGTATGGCATAGTGGCATTCGTAAGCGCCAATGTAGAGGTATAAGGCACTGCACCTGGGATATTAGCAACACAATAGTGCAATATACCGTCAACATAGTATACAGGATCCTCGTGGGTTGTAGGGTGTGAGGTTTCGAAGCAACCGCCCTGATCGATAGCCACATCCACCATAACAGTACCTGGTTCCATATCCTTGAGCATATCGCGAGTCACGAGCTTTGGAGCCTTAGCACCAGGGATAAGCACCGAACCGATAACAAGGTCGGCAGTCTTCAACTCCTCACGGATATTGTATTCCGAAGACATCAACGTCTTAACATTCTTAGGCATCACATCAGCAAGGTATGTAAGGCGCTGAAGCGAAATATCACAGATAGTAACATCGGCACCTGTACCCGCAGCTGTGCGTGCAGCAGCAGTACCCACAACACCAGCGCCGATAACAAAGACCTTAGCAGGCTTAACACCTGGCACACCACCCAAGAGTTTACCCTTACCACCGCGTGGCTTCTCCAAGAAGTAACGACCCTCCTGCGTAGACATACGACCTGCCACCTCCGACATAGGTATAAGCAGTGGCAACGAGCGATCCTTGCGCTCTACAGTCTCATATGCACAGCAGATAGCACCACTCTCAATCATAGCCTTGGTTAGTGGTTCACTACTTGCAAAGTGGAAATAGGTGAATACCAACTGACCCTTACGCACGAGCTTATACTCAGGCGCAATAGGCTCCTTAACCTTAACAATCATCTCGGCAATAGCGTATACATCCTCGATTGTAGGAAGAATCTTTGCCCCCTGCTTAACATAATCCTCATCCTTAAAGCCACTATTTTCGCCAGCAGTAGACTGCACATAAACCTCGTGTCCACGACGAACTAACTCCATAGCACCCGCTGGTGTCAAACCTACGCGGTTCTCGTTATTCTTAATCTCCTTAGGTACGCCAATAATCATAGCTATACAATTTTAATGTTTTAGGTTTATTTAGGTTGTATGGTGTGCCTATCCACCATTTCCGACATCTAAGTTATAAAATATTTCTCTAAGTGTACCACTAATGCCCACTATTTTTAATATTGTATGCACGTTTTTCTAAAATTATAGTCACAAATATGTATAAAAATGCAAGAATCGAGAGGTTGACAATCTCCGATTTTATATTTTGCAGCGAGGAACCCATAGTATTCAGACTAATAAAGCCATCGACGGCGCTACTACTTGGAAAGAGCCGACCTAAGGCGTACAACCACTCTGGAAATGCCTCCCGAGGATAGGAGACTCCCGCTAATAGAAGTATCGGCACAGAGCTCCAAAGAAGGGTTAATATCGGTGCTTCACGACGCGTAAAGAGGTTTGACAGAGCTTGAGCCAACGCGGATGATGCAACTATATACAGAGACATTAGCACCACCAGATCGGCTATACGACCATTAAACGGGAAGCCAAATATCTGCCATAGTGTAGCTAAAACAATAGTTAAGCTCACGCCATATATAACCAAATGAGTTAAGGCAATAGACAACACTTGCCAAGTATCATATAGCCACGTTCTATGCTTTATCAACACAGCGTGCCTACGTCGACGAATAGCCACCATACCCACACCTATAAGCAGTGTTTGCTGTACGAGCAACACCATAATCGACGGCATTACAAAGGAGCCGTAGCCAAGCGACCTATTATACAAAATCTCGCTTGATAGTTTCACAACTCCGCTTCCTCTATCCAAAACATCTACCATCGCCTGCTCCAATACCGCACGATACAGAAGCAGATGACTACCATCCAAGATTATGCTTATGGTAGCACCCTCCATAGAGAGCAACCTGCGTTCGAAGCCATCAGGCACAACTACAATTCCATACACATTGCGATTATAGAATAATTCTTGCCCCTCCTCCACAGATTGCACTTCATAGGCAATAACCGTATTCTCCCCCTCACGAAGCCCCGCAATAACATCCCTACTTGACGCAGTATTATCCTCGTCTACAACGGCAATAGGTACACTCTCCACAACCTCAGCACCGTAGGCTATCGAGTAGATTGTGGCGTATATAAACATCGCAAATAGAAGCAGCAACACTGCTCCGCTATCGGAGAATATTAGGCGAAACTCCCTTATGACTAATCGAAACATATCACTCCCTCCCCCAATATTTATCATCGCACACAACGCTACGCAGCCTACGCCACGAAAGCGGCACGACAACTAAGAACAACGCCATATAGAGCAGATTGTCAAGATCATAGCGAAATGGAGCATCGCGCATAACCTGACTTATAAAGAGTTCACTAAAATAGGTCAACGGAAAGAGCTTTGAGAATACCCGTGCCACGCCATACATCGCAATTGTAGGAAAGGTAATACCCGAAAAGGTGAATGCCATAACACTATAACCGCCACCCAACGAGAGCGCCAGACGAAGGTTAGCCGTTAAGGCGATAACCGATAACGCAACGCCCTCATAAACAACTATAAAGAGCAGCGTCACAAGCGACAGCACAAGATAGCTACCCTCGCATTCCATACCCATAACTACAAATAAGACGAAATAGATAAACTGCGACATTATCATCATCGCAACAGCGACAGGTAGCAGTTTACCAACCACCCCACCCGCAAGTGAGCCATTGGCCACCACAAGCCACTCCGAGGCCGTACGGTAGCGCAGTTCGCGCCCTATAGCATAGATAGTCGAAAGCATGGTAAATACAACAATCCCCAAAATCATAAAGATAGGGGCAAGGTAGTAGCCATAGTTAAGGTATGGATTTGATATAATGTTAGTCTGAATATTAATTGGCATTATCCCTACCATTGCTTCATTATAGCTAAGCCCCATACTTTGCAAGGTTTCGAGAGCCACACCCGCAGAAAAACTCTGCACTACAAGCTGAATATCCCGACTTAGAATTCCACAAGCAGAGATATTCGCTCCACTAAGGTAGCACCCCACCGTAGCACTCTCGCCACGATAGATTTTATCCTCGAAACCCTTGTCCACATAGATTATACCCTCCACATCACCATCGAGCATTCGCTGCTCAGCACTCAATATATCCTGCTCTTGAAAGGCTATATTGACACCTGACGTTGCATCGACCATACTGAGCAGTTGGCGTGACAATGGCGAATAATCCCTATCCACCACCGCAATGGGCACGTCATCAATAGCGCCACGGTAGAAAACGACACCGAAGAAGAGGGTCATCATTACAGGAAATAGCACCAACAGAGAGAGATACAACCTGTCGGATGCTATCTCTCGCAGTTCTCGTCTTAGTGATGATATAACGCTATTGATTGACATAGTTACAGCTTCTCACCATAGACTATTACGCTCATACCTGGAAGTATATCGACGTGATCCACCGAGCGAGCACGCACCTCAAAGGAGCGAATATCAAATCCACCGCGAGCACGTGTAGCACTCCACGTAGCATAGTCCGCCGCCGAGGCTATATAGTAGATCTCAAACTCAGTTCGCCTATCAAGCGCAGGGATATAACCTTCAAAACGGTAACCAAGATGGATATTAGCCATTTTACTCTCCTTAATATTAAAGGTAACCCACGAATTTGAGACATCGAGGATAGTGACCACAGGAGCACCCGAGCCAACAAGCTCGCCCGCCTCTGCCATAATGCTCGACACACGCCCCGCCACGGGGGCATAGATCTCAGCATCACCAAGATAGGAGCGCACCTCTTCGACACCACCCTGCGCCTCACGCACCTTAGCCTCGACAGCCTCCCTCTGCTGGCGCGTAGCGCCCTCTAACACGAGGTTATACTCTGCCTTTGCCGCATCAACCATAGCCTGCATAGCGCGATAGTTAGCCAACGCCTCGTCATATTGCTGGCGCGGCACAACACCCTTGTCGTAGAGTCTCGCAACTCGTCCATAGCTTGCTTCGGCAAGCTCCAACCCTGCCAATGCCTTCTGCCATAAGCTTTTTACCGCCACTATCTGCTCCTTGCGCGCACCCATATCAACCTCGCTATTTATAGCCTCAGCCTCGGCTTCGAGAGCAGAGACCTGCTTCAACTTAGCATCAAGTTCAGGCGTGGAGATGGTGTAAAGAAGTTCTCCTATGTTGACCATATCGCCCTCAGCAACATACATCGAGTCTATACGCCCCGCCAACTTCGACGAAGCACGGTAGCTACGACACTCCACAACACCTTGAATAACGGGGCGATTAACACGACCAAAGTAACGTATAAGGGTAATTATACCCACCAACAATAAGGCAAGCACAACGATAGTATATAAAGTTCGTTTCATATTATAAATTAATCCATTACTCGATTTATATCAACCATCACTCCATCGGAGATGTAGTTTACAAAGTTATCACTCAATCCCGATAGCTCCAACAACCTCGCCAACGACAACACATATTCATAGACGGCATCAAGATACTCTACCTCAGAGGCAGCAAGGGCAATGCGGGCATCCATCAGCTCCGAGGATGGTGTTACACCCTCCTTAAAACCCTCCAAAGCGGTTGTGTAGTAGCTCTCGGCAAGGGTTATCGAACGCTTCGAGGAATCTATGTTAAGCAGAGCGTTTTGCAAGGCATAATACTCCTTATCGATCAAAAGAAGTATATCCTCCCTAACCTTTGCCGCCATATCTTGAACGCTTCGTTCTACACTCTTTGATGCGCGATACTGCTCCTGCTTTGAAAGACCACCAAACAGAGGCATCGAGACCCCAACTCCCACAGCCCAGCGTGGCAACATCTTAGTTAGATTATAGGAGTAGAGCGAAGCGCCTCCCATCGCCACAACCTCTGGCATAAAGGTCGAGCGAGCGAGATTTACACCCTCCGAGCTAAGGCGCTCAGCATTCTCAACCGCACTTATAGCAACGTTTAAGTTAAGCGCGTTATCGCGGTAATAATCAATATTATATATTTCATACGACACAAACATTCTATCCGAAGGGAAAACCGCATTATCACTCTGTAAGATTGTCTGTAAGGCACGCTCCGCAATACACAACTTACTTACCGCATCACTATAATCGCGTTCCACCTCCGAGAGTTTATAGTTCAAATAGAGCACCACACTATGCGCCACAACACCTTGCTCCTCCATAGCCTCGGCATCACGAAGATGTTGCTCCACACCCTGCACTACGAACTCCTTAACAGCGACCACTTCGCGGGCAAGTATCACACCATAGTAGCGTTCGACAAGCTCGGTAATAAGCGCACTCGTCGCTCCATATAGACCAATCTCAGCATCTGCAATCTTTAACTTCGCAATACGGCTTGCTATATCGATACGACCACCTAAATATATAGGCATCGTAAGGGTTGTACCCACAAAGCCAAAGTGGCGATTTTGGAGCGTATAACGCCAATCTGACCCTACAAGCGGAGTGAGTCCATCGGTTAGAAGCGATGCAATGGAGGGCGGTATTAATCCTTGCGACACTCCATTATTTATAAGTCCATTCAAAGACTCGGTAACAACTCCTTTCGCTCCGCCAAGATCTATATCGAGGCCATGCTGCAACAGAGTATAACACCCCACAAGGTCAACCTTAGGCATACGCATCCCCTGCGTAGCGCGATACTCCCGATAGGCTGCATCCACACCATACTTAGCACTACTTATAGCCTTGTTGCGCTCAACCATCATCCTAAGCGCATCATCGAAGTTTACCATCTGCTGAGCTGTGGCACTTATCGAAAATACAAGTGCTAACAGTGACATCCAAAATCTCATAGATAAAGTTTCTTTCAACCACTGCAATTATCGTGCGATAATTCGACATAGCTTTGGCACACAACTTGTTCTCGAAGCAGACGAAAACTTTAATGTTAACCAAAAAATTTCAGTTATGAAACGAATTAAACATTTCGCTCTATCACTGCTTACAGTAGCCTTCGTAGCACCATCTGCGATAGCTCAGACCAGAGTCTATGAGGTGGAGGAATACACACCCACCATCTATATGATTGCTGTAGGTAACGAGTTGCAAGAGTATGACCCTGAGGTCGTACGCGTTGCTATTATCGAGGACTTTGTGGAGACCAAGCGCCACGGCTTCCAGCAGGCACACAATCCACAGTTTATCTTCTCGACACGCAACAATCGCTTCTCATTGGGTATTGGAGGTATGGTAAATCTACGCACCAGCTACGACCTCAAGGGCGCAGTGGGCAATATAGACTTCGTACCTTACGACATTCCTATGCACAAGGGCTACGCTAACCAGCAGCGTGTGATGATGGACGCTTCGACCTCACGACTCTTTATGAAGGCTATCGTGAATAGTCCGACGTTGGGTCGCGTCTATGTCTACACCGATATGGACTTCCGTGGTGGTGAGGAGTTTACCTACATTCCACGTCTAAGGTCGGCATACGTTAACCTCCTCGGCTTCACCGTAGGTCGTGATGTTACCACCTTCTGTGACCTTGCGGCAGCACCTACCACTATTGACTTCCAGGGCCCTAACGCCTACAACTTTGCCTTCAACGAGATGATTCGCTACGAGCGCGGCTTTGTTCGCAACCACTTACACATTGGTGTAGCTGCCGAGATGCCCGTTGTGAATGCCACCTATGGCGAGAACTTCGAGCCTATCTACCAGCGCGTACCAGATGGCATTGCATACGTTCAGTACGCTTGGGGCGAGAATAAGTCGAGCCACGTGCGCCTATCAGGCGTTATCCGCGATATGTATCTCCACGACAAGACCTCTGGTGAGAACACTACACAGGTTGGTTGGGGCGCACAGTTTAGCGGTCACATCGAGGCAGGCAACTGGGTAGACCTATATATGAATGGTGTCTACGGTCGCGGCATCACCCCTTACATTCAGGATTTGGCAGGTGCTCCTTACGACTTTGTCTACAAGCCTAACGAGCCTACCGAGATTCACACTCTTCCTATGTGGGGTTGGCAGGCAGCAGCTCAGGTCAATATCATTCCATCAACTTTCTGGTTTAGCGGTGGCTACTCAACCGTACGTCTCGAAGTTGATAACAGCGCATTGTCAGACAATCAGTACAAGCGTGGCGAGTATATCTTCGGCAACCTCTTCTACAACGTAACGCCTAACTTCACCCTTGCGTTGGAGTATCTACACGGCACACGTCGGAATGTAAGCGACGCCCACAGCCGCGCAAACCGTATCAGCGTAATGGCGCAGTACAACTTCTAAGCTAAGAGTTTTACTCAATTATTTGGCAATCCAGCGGTGGGTTGCCATTTTTTTTGTAATTTTACACGTTGCGATGTTACATTCGATGTAGTGACATCGTTATGTGTATAGAAACGAACTAACAAAAACGCAAAATTTGAAGACCGAAGCACAATATATAGAGTTCTTCTCTGAGCACCGAGACACGCTCTATCGCCTTGCATTTAATATATGTGGCGATAGCGCCGAGGCCGAAGATATTGTGCAGGATCTCTTCGAACGAGTATGGAGAGTAAAAGAGAGGGTCTTCAATAGCGCCTACCCCAGAGCATATATCTGTCGTATGGCGCACAACTTAGCAATAGATCGGAAGCGAACGCAGTTAAGGCGACAGACATTCGCAATAAACGAGGAGATAATAACCATCGACATCGACACATCGGCTGAGCTCTCGGATATAACAAGTATAACACAGCGAGCAATAGCCTCGCTACCCGAGAAACAGCGAATTGCAATACATCTAAGAGACGTGGAGGGATACGAGATAGAGGAGATTGCCGAGGTAACAGGCTGCGACTGCAATAGTGCAAGAATGAATCTTTCCAGAGCGCGCAGGAGCATTAGAGAGATGATTACAAACGCAATGAATTATGGAGTTAAACAAGATTAACATACTCATAAACAAGTATTTCGATGGCAAAACAACGCTCAGTGAGGAGCAGACTATTGCCACCTACCTCGCCACCGAAGAGCATCTTCCTGCGGAGCATATCGCCATTAAGGTAATGTTCGAGGCAATGGGGCTACTTAAAGAGATAAAAGCTCCACAACCTAAACCTCGCAAACGTAGCGTCACCATATCGCGATTTAGAGGGGTTGCGGCAGCCGTGGCGTGTATATTTGTTGGAGTCTTTATTGCCACTCGAACAATAACAAACAATGCCCTGCACGCCGAGCCAATGATCATCTGCTACGTTGATGGCACGAGGGTTAACGACCAGCAGATGGCCGAGGATGAAATGCGTAGAATACTCGGCAATATGAACGAGAATGTAAACCTTGCAATGGCAAGTATCAATAAAGTAAATATACTTAAAACTAAATAGCTATGAAGAGATTTTTCACCACCTTAGCACTTATCGTAACAACACTCACAACACTCCACGCACAGGAAACAGAGGAGAGTTCTATCATCTTTGGACAGGATAAGCAGAATAAGATAACCATCAGCGAGGATAACGTATATTTCAAAATCGCTGGCAAGGAGCTCCATTTTAGCAGTGACAGTCGTGATAGCCGAAACGAAAAGCGACACGGCAGCAGTCTACAAGCCATACAAGCCTTCGAACTTGGTATCAACATACTTGCCAATACAGACTACTCGATGTACAATACCGAGGAGGCTACTATGATGCAGTTTGGCAATCGCAAGTCGACGTATGTTGCGCTAAACGTTTTCAGCGAAAATATCAAGCTAACCCGAAGCGGCTCATTAAGCGTTGATATGGGTGTTGGCATCGCTTGGGAGAACTATGTGTTTGCTGGCGACTACTCGATGCGCTACCTCGATGGTATAATGCACCCGATAGAACTTAGCAACTCGGTTACAAAATCGAAGCTTATGGCGCGATACTTACATATGCCTATGCTTCTAAATTGGACATACCGAAACAAATTCTTTATTGCAGCAGGTGTAAATCTCGATGTATCTATCGGCACACGCCTAAAACAGAAAAATCCAAAGATTGTCTACAAATCGGAGAATGTAACACTAAACCCAATCCAGCTGGGCTACACACTCCATATTGGAACCGAGAAACTCTACGGCTTTATCAATTATAGCCCTATGCAGATGTTTGAGAGCGGCACAGGTCCCGGTGGCAACAGAACTTCTGCGGGCATTGGCTTCTCATTCTAACCTAAAACCAGATGGATATGAAGAGTTTTATCACAACCATAATACTCCTTGTAGTAGCATTTACACCGCTACACGCGCAAGAGATTGCCGAAGATAGCACTATTACCTTTGGCAATAACGGGCAACACAGTGTAACATACAACGACGATGGTATCAACTTCAAGTTAGCAGGAATGATATTGCGATTTAGCGGTAATGATAAAAGCCCACAACCACAACAACAGTTACAACAACCTCAATTCAAGAGCATATCTCCTTTTGGCTTTGCAGAGGTAGGCGTCAACCTTATGGTGAATGCTAAATATGCGCTATACACACCAGAAGAGGCAGCGATGATGCGTCTGGGCAATGCAAAATCGATATATATGAGCGTAAACTTATATTCACGCAGTATAAGGCTAAATCAAAGTGGCTCTTTTACAATGGATTACGGCGCTCAGTTCACAATGGAGAGATATAGGTTTAATGGCCCATATTCGATGAAATATGAAGGGGGAATGATGCGACCTGTAAAACTTGAGGATAGTGTTACCAGGTCAATACTATTGTTGGAATATATAAGCCTCCCTACGATGTTTACATGGAGCTACAACCATAAATTCTTTGTCTCTGGCGGTTTGTCTTTAGACATTCTATTATGGCACTCGCTAATGTATCAAAAGCCAATAGTTATCAATCGTGTTGAACCAGTAACCGTCGAGCCTATACAATTTAGTGGAGTGTTACACTTCGGTACTGATAAGGTGTATGGCTTTATAAACTATGGATTAACGGATGTGTTTACCTACAATACTGGTCCTACTTGCCGTAGATTTTCAGCAGGTATTGGCTTCTATCTATAACCTAAAACACTACTTAATATGAGACGACTTATACTTCTAATAATATTATGTTTACCCATAGTAGCATCGGCGCAAACCGACTATATGACACCGCTCATTAAGAAGTACTCCGCGTTTAAGAGTTGTTCTACGGTAGTGCTTTCGAAGGAGATGCTAAAACAGATGTCTGCCAACTCTGGCATCGAATCTATGCAGGCTATATCGGTGGAAGACCCAGCGTTACTCGACATCCTTAAAAACGACTTGGAGAAGTTTCTTGGAGGCTACAAATTGCTGATGTCGGTAAATAGCAATGGTACGAACGTGGAGATATACCGCGTGGAGCAACACTACAAATCGGCGAACTCGGGCAAGCGCGAGAGTATCGACGATATGTTTATCGTAGCCATTAGCCAGAGCGAGGGTGTTGTGATACGACTTACGGGGCACAATATCGAGCTTAGCGATGCGACATCACTGATAAGCATCTAAATTTGGCTAAAATTACACTTAAATATAGGTAAAGTATTGTTTTTTCGAAAATAATGTTTATATTTGCACTCAAAACCTACTTTATATGAAAAGATTTATATTGTTAGTTATGATGTTGTTGCCTATGAGCGCAATGGCATCAATCCCTGAGGTACAGAAGCTTGCCGAGTCATTTACCGATGCCAACAAGGCGTCGTCAGCATACATCTCTAAGCATATGCTAAGAATGTTGGGCGATGAGAATGCTGCTGGGATGGAGTATGTCGACAATGTTGTCATCCTAACCAGCAATAGTAAATCTGCTGCTAAGGCTATCAACAAGCGCACTCAGCGTATCGCAAAGAAGCGCGCGCTTGAGAACTTGGCGACACTTAAGAAGAACAACGCCACTACCTATATTTACACCATAAGCGCTAACGACAGGGTTACCGAGGCGCTTGTTTTGATTGCTGAGAAAAAGAAGAGTGTGCTCGTTAACATCTCAGGCAGCATACCACAAGAGTTTGTAGCATCATTCCTTAACACAGGAAAGCTTCAATAAAGTCAAGGCGAGGCTGACTAAATAGTGTAATGAGGCGAATAGTGGCGCTTTTTGCGCCGTGAATTAGGAGCGAGAGAAATTAGTTTCTCGCTCCTATTTTTTGTGGCTTTACCCTCGTTACTTTGACGAAATAGGGACTATTTGGGAATCAGAAATCAGTCCAGAATTCCGGGCACACCCGATGTGTGTTAATGCTTCGGACTTGACCAATCGAACTTTGCATCTTTACAGTGATTTAGTATTATGATTAGATATTTTGCGAACATCATTACATCTCTACGCATTGTATTTAGCGGCGCCATATTGTTGTTGCCATTATTTTCGGTATGGTTTTATATTGCGTATGCGATTTGTGGTATTAGCGATATGGTGGATGGTACTATTGCACGCAGGACAAATAGTGCAACAGAGTTTGGTGCAAGACTTGATACTATCGCCGACACTATCTTTGCATTTGTTGTTATTATCAAGGTAGCTCCTATACTTAACCATTCTTTGTGGTTATGGATTGCTATAATCGCCTTCATCAAACTAATAAATATCGTCTTGGGTTATATCCACGATCAAAAATTCATATCGCTACATACCTTATTGAATAAAGTTACGGGGGCGATACTTTATATCACTCCCGCAACCCTATTATTTCTCGATCAACGATATTTGCTATATACGGTCATTCCCCTTGCCCTACTCTCTGCCCTCCACGAAGGCTACCTTATTATAAAAGGACACACAATAAAACCGTAAGAATACGACATCACCCATCGCGCGACCTACTATCACAAAAAAAAGGGCTGACTAAAAAGTAAGGTGCGCTGCGCGCGAGTGTTTTATAAGGGAGAGCAGGGAGAGCAGGGAAACTGAGTATCACAATTTAAAATAAATCTCTGCACTCTCTGTCCTCTCTTCTCTCTCTGCCCTCTCTTAATCTTCCTCAGCTTTTAGCTGTTCGCTCGCAGAGCGAAACAAAAAAAAACCACCTTCCGGGCAGCACGACCTAATTTCTTGTCAGAAAGACGCGCACACTTTACCAAGCGTGAGACCTAATTTCTTGTCAGAAGGGGTCAGATGCAACGCTCGGCAAAAAAAATACGGATGGGCTGTACTTTGGCGTACTGCCCATTCGCATTTTCTTTTGTTAGCGGCAGCAGATGTGCCCCTTATCACAAGAAATATTACTCAGATACGAGGATACGACCGCAATACTCACACACGATAAACTTCTTACCCTGGCGGATATCAGCCTGACGCTGTGGAGGAATGCGGTTGAAGCAACCACCGCAAGCATCGCGGGTAACGGTTACTACTGCTAGACCGTTGCGAACGTTGCTACGAATACGGTTGTAAGCTGCAAGCAAACGCTCATCGATAGGCTGCTTAGCCTGCTCGGCCTTAGCCATAAGCTCGGCAATCTGCTGTGCTGTCTCAGTCTCAATAGAGTCGAGCTCCTCCTTCTTAGCCTTATAGTCGATATTGCGCTCCTCGATAAGAGCTGTTGTATCGTCGATAATTGCCTTCTTAGTCTTAGTCTGTGCAGCGTACTCCTTGAGACGCTTCTCTGCAAGCTCAATCTCGAGTTCCTGATACTCAATCTCCTTGTTGATGGCATCGAACTCGCGGTTGTTACGAACATTATTCTGCTGCTCCTTGTAGTTGCCAATCATAATCTTTGCCTGGTCAACCTCGCGCTTACGCTGGCGAGTAAGAGAGTTTAGCTCCTCAATCTCGGCATTGATATTCTCGATACGGGTGTTAAGACCTGCAAGCTCGTCCTCGAGATCCTGCACCTCAAGTGGCAACTCACCCTTAACCTTGTTAATCTCGTCGATCTGAGAGTCAATCTTCTGCAACTCATAAAGAGCCATAATCTTCTCCTGCATCGAGTAGTCAACCTCATTTGTCTTTTTCTGTGCCATATATTATGCTTTTTAGTTATTCCAGCAATTTGTTAGAGTAAATAATGTATCGGGTTACGAGAGCGTTCGCTCTTGCGAACCGCAAAGGTACACATTTTTTTTGATATTACCATATCCAAAATGTTAATTGCGCAAAATTCGCTCTCAAAATGTCCAATATCAGCCAAAATCATACGATTTTCGCCACACATAAAGTCGTTATAGCGCAAATCGGCAGTGATATATACATCTGCCTCGGCACGAAGAGCATCCTCTATATTCGACCGACCAGAGCCTGTGCATATCGCAACCCTACGCACCGAAGCATCAGCGGCAGGTATATCGCTATGGCGCACAGCACCTACATTGAAGGTCTCCTTCACGCGCTTGAGGAATACCATAGCATCCTCCACCTCGGGCAACTCGCCCACAACGCCATAGCCCACACTATCATCACCCTTGCGAGGTTCGAGAACACGCATATTCTCCAAGCCGAGTGCCGTGCCTACATACCAGCTCGTGCCGCCCTGAACGCTATCGAGGTTGGTATGGCAAGCATAGAGCGCAATATTATGGCGAATGGCACGCTCAACACAACGTTCAACGTATGTCGCAGAGTTCAGACGTTTCAATGGTGAGAAGATAATCGGATGGTGCGTGATGATAATATCGCACCCCTCGGCAATAGCCTCGTCGATAACCTCCTCAGTTACATCCACTGCCAAAAGAGCAGCGTGCACCTCATCATCCATACGACCCACCACAAGACCAGAGTTATCATACTCAGCTTGTAGCGACAATGGTGCAAACTCCTCTATTACAGCTGCTATATCGCGAATTTTCATAGTCAATCTTATTAGAATAGCGACTGCTCGTAGAATGGGAATAACTCCTTATGCTCCTCCGTACGCTTAGCCTTAGGCTTACGGCGTGTAACGCTCTGTGGTGTCTCCTCAGCCTCAGTCTGCTCCACAACCTTACGAGGGCGACCACGACGACGCGGAGCCTCCTCCACAATCTCCACCTTTGGAGTCTCTGCAACCTCCTTAGGCTCCTCCTTAGTGGTAACAGCAGCAACAACCTCAGCCTGAGCCTCAGCCTCGACATCCGAGATAAGTTCCGCCATAGCCTCGATAGGCGCCTCATACTCGGCAGGAGTGTCGTCACCCAAAGACTCGCGCACCTCCAATAACATAGCGCGTATATGCTGCAAGCGCTCCAAGATAGAGACATCGCGCTGAACACTCTTACCGCGGCGCTTCATCGCCATATTTGCACCTTCAAGGGTCATACCCTTCTCCTTAACAAGGTGGTAGATAAGTTTCAAATTCTCAACATCGGCAGGGGTAAACATTCGGTTACCCTTCTTGTTTTTATGAGGCTTGATACAGTCGAACTTCGACTCCCAATAGCGAATGAGCGATGCGTTAACATCGAACATCTCGGTTACCTCACCCATTGAATACAATAGCTTTGCCATATATATTATAGTTTAATTATTCTCAAATCCTTAGGGTACATATTGTTACAGCGCACACCTATACGCTTGATAAAGCCAATAGTAACACCGCCGTATGCAACTCTGTTGATACCCTCCTCAAACTGCGACGGTGCAATATCCTGACGGCGCAGATAGTCCAAAGCATCATCTAACGACACCTCCACAGCGGGCACTACATCATCGTTGCATCCTACATACAATGCCAACGGATGTTCGGGTTTTAGCTTACCCTTAAACATCTGTCCCATAGCAACACCCGAATAGACAACAGAGAGCGACTCACTAAGACTAACGACATCATCCACAATGGCATAATTGTAACCGTATACCACATCGCCAATTAGTTTGAATGTCATTTGTTTAGGATTATCCACCCAACGCGATACTTCAGCTACCTCCTTATTCTGCAACTGCGCAAAAACCTTACGGCGCGACTTAGGCACAACGCGTCTGATATGACTCTCTTTCTTGCGCGCTACGGCAACAAAGAAGCCCTCGCCCTGAACCTTATGCGGGTAGAAATGGAAGCATTGAAAAGCCCCTATATCGCTACTAACAATACCCCACTCATCATTAAGTTCAACACGTTCAACCGATTCGAGGCTATCGCCATACTCCTCCATCAGCCATTTAACAACACCCTCGTCCTCGCGGTCGTTAAATGTACAGGTACTATAAAGCAACTTACCTCCTGGTCGCAGTGTTCGCCACGCCTCTGCCAAAATCTCCTTCTGGCGCGCCACGCACACATCCACCGAGGATTGTGTCCACTCCGTGCGTGCCTCCTCCATCTTGCGGAACATACCCTCACCAGAGCAGGGCGCATCGACAGCCACCACATCAAACCAATGCTCAAAGGCACCGATATGGCTCGGCTCGTTGCACGTAACGACGACATTACCCAAGCCCCAGCGCTGCACATTATCGGCAAGAGCAAGCGTGCGACCACGATTTATATCATTAGCCACAACCAAGCCCTCACGACCCACGAGCGTAGAGTATATCGTAGTCTTACCACCTGGGGCAGCACACATATCCAATACGCGTTTACCTCCAAGGTTATCATCTTTAAGCAGATACTCCACAAACTGCGACGATGCTTCCTGCACATAGTATGCACCACCGTGCATCAACGGGTCGAGCGTAAATTGTGGGCGCTCAGCAAGGTATCTACCCCACTGAGACCAACCTATATCCTCGCCATCGAAGACCTTTGCCTTTTTGTATGGGTTTAGACGTATCGATACAACAGGCTCAGTGTCGAGAGCTGCGAACAACCTCTCGGCATCCTCGCCAAGCATCTGGCGCATCGACGCTACAAAACTTTCGGGTAGTGGTCGTGACATTCTACAACTGACGTTTACCTATACACATCTCCTCCACAGAGGCACAAATACGGTCGATAATAGAGGGGTCTGCAACGAAATCGTCGACATCCTTATCTACAACCAACACACGACCCTCATAGAGGTTTTCAATCCAATGATTATACTTTTCGTTAAGACGAGTTAGATACGCCTCGTCGATATTCTGTTCATAATCTCTACCACGCATCTTAATCTGCGAGATAAGCGTAGGCACACTCGCTTTAAGATAGATAAGCACATCGGGCTTTGGCAACAACGCCTGCTCGATATTAAACATCTTCATATAGGTATCGAAGTCGCGCGAAGCCATAAGACCCATCGAGTGGAGGTTGTCGGCGAAGATATGAGCATCCTCATAAATCGTTCTATCCTGCACCACGTTAGGCTCCTCGCCTGCAAGCATTGTCATTGTCTGCTGAATACGGCTTCCAAGAAACCACAATTGAAGATGGAACGACCAACGACCCATATCATCGTAGAAGTCGCTGATATATGGGTTTGCCACATCCTCATAATATGCTTTGGCGTTGAAACGCTCCGTAAGGATTTCGGTGAGTGTTGTCTTACCACTTCCAATATTACCTGCAATAGCAATATACATAGTTTGTGTTAGTGTTTATATTATTATTTGTATTTCTGTTTATAATTATTTATTTCATCCAACCCTAATGGGCTGTACTACTGATTTCTTGTCAGAAGAGGTTAGATGTGTTAGCTGGTCGCAGGCTGAAAAAGCGGAGTTTACTTATGGCAAATGAGCATTTTTCATACAAGCCAGATGACACAGATGACCTATTATCACAAGAAATTAATTGAAAAATTCAGCAACGCGCATTACCGACTCTGGCATCGCGAAGACTACCACACGGTCGTAGGCATTTATCTGCGTGTCGCCCACAGCGATAAATACTCTATCACCACGCACAACACCTCCCACGATAGAGTCCTCAGGAAGTCCAAGATCGCGGATTGGCTCTTTGGTTGCTGGAGAGTTTGGCTTTACCACAAACTCCAAAACCTCCGCCTGGCTACCTGTCAGACACTTTATGGCCTGCACATCAGTAGACATTGTAAAGCGGAAGATGTTGGATGCTGTAACAAGCTTTTTGTTGATAATGGTATCTACACCCACGCTCTCAGCCAACGAGATATAGTTTATATTCTCAACCTCTGCAATTACCTTCTTCACACCCATACGCTTCGCCAACATCGCAGCAAGGATATTTGTCTCGCTACGACCCGTAACAGCTACAAAGGCATCCATACCCGAGAGATCTTCCTCCATCATAGCCTCGGTATCACGACCATCTTTGTTGATGATAAGCGTCTTATCGAGCATCTCGGCAAGACGGAATGCTTTATCTGCATTGTAATCCACAAGTTTTATATCCACGCTATTCTGCAACTCGTTGGCAATGCGCACTCCGATACGCGAGCCACCGAGAATCATCATATTGCGCACATCCACCTGGCGCTGACCCGAAAGCTCCACAACTCGATTTGTGGCACTATGTCGAGCAATAACGTAGACCATATCCTCCTCCTCGAAGCGATCCTCGATAGATGGGATAATCGTCTTTGAGCCTCGCACAATAGCGACAACACGATACTCCAAATCCTCGTCATCGCACCCCTCGTCGATAACCGCGCGACCCAACAAAGGCGAGGTTAGCTCAAGGCGGAATGCTACCAACGAGAGCTTACCAGCGGCAAAATCGATATACTCGGTTGACGATGTATGACCAAGCAAGTTGATAACCTCGCGTGCAGCAATCTGCTCTGGGTAGAAGAGGTAATCGATACCCATATCGATAAATATCTCCTTGCTGTTAGGCTCGAGATACTCGTGACTATCTACACGGGCAATCGCCTTTTTAGCACCAAGTTGTTTTGCCATTACCGCAGACAGGATATTGTCATTCTCCACCGAGCGCACAGCGATAAAGAGGTCACACTTGCGGACACCCGATTTACGCAACACCGAGAACTGCGTTGTATCGCCCTCGACCGTTACCACATCTACAAGGTTTCCCACCTCAGCCAATGCCTTCGGCTCAACATCCACAACCGTAAGGTCGTGACCATTACCACTAAGCATCTTCGCAAGGTGTGTTCCCATATCACCTGCACCAGCAATTACTATCTTCATACACTAACTAAGTGAATATAAAACAATTATATACAGCCGTCATCTAACGACGAACTATAACATTTGCAAAATACTCTGCAAATATATAAATTTGCATCGAAATTTACAATTAAATTGAAAATTTAGTATGTCAACAATTCTAATTACCATTATAGCAGCGATTGCGGTAGTCGCCTTTTTCGCACTCTCGATGTCGCTCACATACCTTTTCAAGGGACATCATATTCAGTCGGAGATTTCGACAAACCCCAATATGCAGAAGATGGGTATAAAGTGCGCCGTGCAGGAGACTCGCGAGGATATGGGTCTCACGGATTGCGATACCGACAACATCTGTTCGGGCAACTGCGCAGGATGCGATATTGACCACTCAGAAGCAACTAAATAGCATTAAACTATGAACGATATAGATAAGGAGACTTGGTTGTGCCGTAGCTGCAACACCCTTGTAAGCAATGATATAAACGTTTGCCCTGCATGCTCTGCGGAGCGCCCCGAGGAGATTACAAACGAGCCAATACCCGAGGGTATCGAGAGCGTTGTTAAGCGCGATAACTACACCAATGCCGAGCCACGCCCAAAATCGAAATATATCTTCCGCGAGACAGTCCTTGTAAATGCTGGCGATATATTCTTAGTACTCGGTCTATTTTGCACCTTTGGCGCGCTTATCGCACCTATGATTATGGATTTCAACACAGACGCACCGATGATTTGGGCAATCTGCGCTGCGGTCTGCATCTTTGCCACTACAATGGTATCATGGGCAATACTCCGCACCCTTGCCGAGATTTCAAGGATGTTAAGAGAGAAGAGCGAATAGTAACCTACTCTATCCACTCGGCATCATCAACAATTCCCATACATGCTGCCGTAAAAAGTATTATTTCACCACGGTAGCGAGGTGTTACATTATTACGAACTACCGCGAAATAGGAGTGGCGTATTTCGGCTTTTAGGAAGCTATCGGTCAACTCTCCCACGATGCTAACATCGTTCCAATGACGTTTATTTAGATGCCAGCCAGGAGTAATCTCGGCGTATCTATCCCTTAGTAGTACAGCCCTATCGGGGTGACACTTAACAGCGAAATGGTCGGGACGACTAATGGATATCATCGCAAACATACGTCCCAACACCTTGTAGACAAGGGTATCATCATCAAAAGGGAGCGTCTCCTCGGTCTCTGGCAACGAGAGACAATATTCTCGAAATGTTACTATATCCATCGCTATCAGTACTTACACACACTACAAATATAGCACTAATTTTCGAGATCGACAAAAGGGGCTGACTAAAAAGTAACTTAGCCAACCCCCAACCTAAGAGAGTGAATAAAAAGATGTAGTTTTAGGCTTGCGAAGCCCGAAAAAGCGGAGTTTACTGTGCGTAAATGAGCATTTTGAGGGCAAGCGTAACGACAAAATACACTTTTTAGTCACTCTCCCAATTTAAGAACACCACCTCTATTACTCGATAGCAATAGTCTTCATCTCTGGAATCTTCTCACCACCCTCACGCTTAGGCAATCTGATTTTAAGCACACCGTGGCTCATCTTTGCCGTGATTTTATCCTTGTCTACACTCTCTGGAAGATTGAAAATCTGACGGAATGATGTATACGAAAACTCACGACGTAGGTAGTGATGCTTCTCATCCTTTGAGCAGTCCTCGTCGCCACAGCACTCCTTGCCATCAGCATCCTTATCAACCTCCTTCTCCAACAATACAACGAGCTGATTCTCATTGTTAAGCTCCACGCGCATATCCTCCTTAGTCATACCAGGGGCAGCAATCTCGATTTTGAACTTTTTGTCGGTCTCGATAACGTTGATTTGAGGTGCTGAGTTGCGCTTTGTGTACAACTCTGGCCACTGCTCAATAAACAGGTCGCCAAGCATACTTGGCATACGATTGAATCTCTTTACAGGCATCATAATTTTTACATTGTTTAATGGTTAAACTGTACACCATTGGGGTGCAAATACTATTCCACGACAAAGTTTTGGACATTTTTTATTAAGAATATTTTGCCAGATGAAAAATTGTTCGTACATTTGCGCGCTGAAAACCCAGATGGGTTATGCGTATTTATTTATTAACCAATAAAATTTTATAGCAAATGGCTGTTAAAATTCGTTTGGCACGTCACGGTAAGAAGGGTTATGCTTTCTACCATATCGTTGCCGCAGATAGCAGAGCGCCACGTGATGGTAAGTTCATCGAGAAGTTGGGTACATACAACCCAAACACGAATCCTGCTACAATCGATTTGAAGTTCGACCGAGCTTTGGATTGGGTTTGTAAGGGCGCACAACCTACAGATACTTGTCGAGCAATTCTCTCGTACAAGGGCGTAATGTATATGAAGCACCTTATGGGTGGCGTTGCTAAGGGCGCATTCACTGAGGCTGAGGCTGAGGCTCGCTTCAACAAGTGGGCTGGCGACAAGCAGGCTAAGATCGACGCTAAGTCTAACAAGCTTGCTGCTGACGCTAACTCTGCAAAGAAGGCACAGCTCGCTGCTGAGACTAAGGTTAAGGAGGAGCGCGCTGCAGCTATCGCTGAGAAGAAGGCACAGGCTGCTGCTGAGGCTGCTGCCGCTGCAGCTGAAGAGGCTACAGAGGCTGCTTCAGAGGAGGCTGCTGAGGCTTAATTCTTATCGGTGCTATGATTGCCGTGGGACGTATAGGCCGACTCTTCGGCACAGAGGGTGGAGTGATGATTACGCTCTACACAAACTTCCCAGACAATCTACAACCAACGGAACCGCTGTTTGTCATCATCGACAAACTAGCGGTTCCTATTTTTTATTCATCCTTCGAGCGTCGCGGACAAGCGGGTGCAGTAGTACACTTCGACGATATTGACACCGAACGCCGTGCCGAGGAGTTTCTCGTGGGTCGTGAGCTATTTATCGAGGATAGCGGCAACGAGGATGACGACGAATTTTATATGGAGGACTTGATTGGCTTTGCAGTAACCGTAGGCAAGCGCAAGGGCGAACTTACCGACTACTACGACAGCGAAGCAAACCCCCTCTTCGAAATTACACTCGATGGCAAGAGTCATCTTATCCCAGCACAGGAGGAGTTTATCGCAAACATAGACTTCAATAAGCGCAAAATTAAGTTTGTCTTACCCGACGGACTTCTTGATTTATAAGCGCATATCAAGAGTCAATACAGATTAAAAATTGTTTAACAAAGGGCAACTTACGCATAGTTCCATTGTTAAACGATTTCTTTTTTATTCCCAGATTTGCAGATTCGCATTAAAATTTCTACTTTTGCTGAATAATATATATAAAAGAATATATCTTAAATAAGATAACACTTTTGCTAATTTATAGAACATACCTGAAGTATGAGCGAGGTAATTACAAATTATAAACGAGAGGATATATACAACGAGGAGAAGATCAACGAGTTGATGGGACACTATCGCGAGATTCTACGTCTTCTTGGCGAAGATCCAGATCGCGAGGGACTTATTAAGACTCCAGAGCGTGTAGCAAAGGCGATGTCATTCATCACCAAGGGCTATGCTCAGGACCCAATCGCCATTCTCCGCTCTGCGATGTTTAAGGAGGAGTATCAGCAGATGGTACTCGTTAAGGATATCGAACTCTTCTCGGTTTGCGAGCACCATATGCTACCATTTATCGGCAAGGCGCATGTTGCCTATATTCCTAACGGTCACATCACAGGCCTCTCGAAGATTGCGCGCGTTGTAGAGTGCTTCGCCCGCAGATTGCAAGTACAGGAGCGTCTTACAGTGCAGATTCGCGATAGCATCCAGCAGGCACTAAACCCATTGGGTGTAGCTGTTGTTATCGAAGCGAGCCATACATGTATGCAGATGCGTGGCGTGGAGAAGCAGCGTTCTGTAACTACAACATCGGCGTTTACAGGCGTATTCCTCTCAGATCCTCGTACTCGCGATGAATTTATGCAACTTATTAAGTAAACTATGTAAGAGTCTTATTATATGCGTGTTGTAGTTGGTCTTTCAGGTGGTGTAGACTCTTCGGTGGCAGCGTACTTGCTCAAAGAGCAGGGACACGAGGTCATCGGACTCTTTATGCGCAATTGGCACGACACTACGGGCACTCTTGAAGGCGACTGTCCCTGGTATGACGACCAGGTTTTTGCTGAGCTTGTAGCAAAACGTCTCGACATAGAATTTCATTATGTTGACCTCTCGGAGGAGTATCGCAAGCGCGTGGTCGACTATATGTTTGCGGAGTATGAGGCGGGGCGAACGCCCAACCCAGATGTCTTATGTAACCGCGAAATCAAGTTCGATGTATTCCTCAAGGAGGCGCTTAAACTTGGTGCTGAGCGTGTGGCAACAGGACACTATTGCAGACGAGGCGAATATATTGATAGTGAAGGTAATACACACTACCAACTACTCGCGGGCAGCGATCCCAATAAGGATCAGAGTTACTTCCTTTGCCAGCTTACGCAGGAACAATTATCATACGCGATGTTCCCTATTGGTGACCTACTAAAACCAGAGGTTAGACGCATTGCCGAGGAGCAGAAACTTGCCACCGCAAAGCGCAAAGATTCGCAGGGTATATGCTTTGTTGGCAAGGTCGATTTACCCGTATTTCTACAGCAAAAACTCAAAACAAAAGAGGGTAATATTCACGAGATACTACCCCACTCACCACGTTTTGTTCGCAACTGCAAAGACACTGATTACAAAGCACTTGCCGAGCCATATCGTCTAACTGTTCGCGATGGCAAGAAGATAGGCACGCACCAAGGCGCACACTTCTACACCATTGGTCAGCGCAAGGGCTTAGGTATCGGTGGTCGCAAGGAGTCACTATTTGTCATTGGCACAGACGTTACGGAGAATGTCATCTATGTTGGCGAGGGGGACAACCATCCAGGACTCTACCGCAAGGCGTTGCGTATCGACCACAACGAGATACATTGGGTAAACCCAACAGACAAGATGGAGATTGGCGAGCGTCGCAGATACGATGTTCGCATACGTTACCGCCAGCCACTACAAAAGGCAGAACTCATAATGGAGGAGGAGGCTCTATATATCCTCTTCGACGAGCCACAACGAGGCATCACCGCTGGTCAGTTTGCAGCGTGGTATTCAGGCGATATTGTTGTTGGCAGCGGCACAATTAAGTAAAATAAAACCCTATACATACCCTTCCAAAGCACTCTATCCCATAATTTAGGGAGTAGAGCATCGTCTATTTCCCCAAATTAAGCGATTGCCCACCTTTCTGAATAGAGGTATCTTTGCACCGTAGAAATTAGTAAACTAAAACAACTATGGGTGCAGTACGAAGATATACTCTATTTATAATATCACTATTAATATCTATACCGCTATTTGCCACTGAGCCACCATCATTGATAATGATTAGCGGTGTGGTGCAGGATAGTGATGGCAATGCTCTACCATACGCTACGATATACATCGAGAATACCACCCTCGGCACAACAACCGATCACGAGGGTCGCTACACATTATATATCCCAGAAGGCAACATCAGGCTCACAGCCCAGATGATGGGATATGCCGAGAAGAGCATTAGTGTTTCACCACACTCCAATGCAAATGTAGACTTTCAGCTCACCGAGGCTGCAACGGAGATTGATGCCGTTGTGGTGTCGGCATCGGGTGTCGGCAATATTCGACACTCGGCATTCAACGCCGTAGCCGTAGATACAAAGCCACTTAGAAACTCTACCAAAAACCTTGCCGACGCCTTAGCAAATGCCCCTGGACTAAAACTACGTGAGTCGGGAGGCGTAGGCTCAGATATGTCACTTATGATAGATGGCTTCGCGGGCAAGCATGTCAAAATTTTCATCGACGGTGTTCCACAGGAGGGCGTAGGCAATGCCTTTTCGCTCAACAACATACCTGCAGGCTATGCCGACCGTATTGAGGTCTATCGTGGTGTTGTGCCTGTAGGCTTTGGAGCAGATGCATTGGGTGGCGTCATCAATATTGTAACTAAGAAAACGCGTCGCAGCTGGTGGGCAGATGCCTCATACTCATTTGGTTCATTCTCAACACATCGTACATCTGTAAATGTAGGAGAGAGGCTCAAGAGTGGTCTTACGTGGGAGGTATACGCCTTCCAAAACTACTCGCGCAATAACTACAAAGTAGATGCGCCTATCGAGGACTTTGAGTCTGGACGTATAGACCGTTCAAAGCTTGAGCGTGTAGAGCGTTTCCACGACACCTACCACAACGAAAGCATCGTTGCAAAGGTTGGCGTAGTAAAGAAGGAGTGGGCAGATCGTCTGATGTTCACACTCAACTACTCGCAGTTTTACAAGGAGATACAGACAGGTGTTCGTCAAGAGATTGTCTATGGCGATAAGCTACGTCGTGGAAACTCCTTGATGCCCTCTATGGAGTATGTAAAGCGCGATTTGGGTGTTGAAGGGTTAGACCTCACAGTTACTGCCAACTACAACCACAATATCACATACAACATTGACACCGCGCAATACAAATATAATTGGTTGGGCGACACTAAGCGTCTAAACTCGCCAGGCGAGCAGTCATACCAGCATACCCGCTCAACAAACCATAGTTGGAATACAACCACAACACTTAACTACCAACTAAATGAGGCACATACCTTCACCTTCAACAATGTACTAACACACTTTAGTCGCTCTAACACCTCACTTCTTGCAAAGGAGGCCGTAGAGGACAATATCGACAAGTTAACAACCAAGAACATAACAGGTTTGCAGTATCGACTTGCGCCATCTAAGCGTTGGAACGCATCGCTCTTTGCCAAGTACTACATCTTAAAGGTGCGTGGACCAATTGCCACAGATAGTAATATGACCAACTTTATTGCTACATCGCGTAGCGAGGATGCTGTTGGTTACGGCGCTGCCAGTACATACTACCTAACACCCTCGATACAGGCCAAGCTATCCTTTGAACGCGCCTACCGCCTGCCTACAATCGAAGAGATGTTCGGCGACGAGGACCTTGAAATGGGAGATATTGGCATTCGCCCCGAAAGTAGTGATAACCTAAACCTTAGCCTTAGCTACACAGGGTCGTATGGCAGAAATGGCGAACATAGCCTATACCTTGAGGGCGGTTTTATATGGCGAAATACGGATGACTACATCCAGCGCAACATCGTAGATTTAAGTGGCGGTAAAGCTGCAGCAAGTTATATAAACTATGGCCGCGTAAGCACAATAGGCACAAGCGCCTCAGCACGATATAGCTACTATGACATCGTATCAGTAGGTGGCAACTTCACCTATATGGATGTTCGTGACAATATGCCTACAGCAATAGGTTCATCGATGCCTAATCTGGGTTATGGCGACCGAATGCCCAATATCCCATACCTCTTTGCAGACACCTTTCTAACCCTATCGTGGCACGACTGCATAGCAAAGGGTAATACACTATCTCTAACATACGACAACCAATATACACACCACTTCTACTACTACTCATCACGCATAGGCTCTAACAAGAACGACTATATGGTGCCTAACCAATTTGCGCACAACATATCGCTAAGTTACACTCTTAAAGGTGGCAAATACAATATCTCTGCCGAGTGTCGTAACCTAACAAACGAGCGACTCTACGACAACTTTAGCCTTCAGAAGGCGGGCAGAGCCTTTTATGCAAAACTTCGCATAACATTTGGAGGTAGATAGATTTAGATTAATAATATAACAAATAATAGTATGAAAAATCGAATTTTAACCAAACTCGCAGTAACGACATTTTCAATCTTCTCACTCATAGCAATAGCAGCTTGCGAGAACCACACACACAATCCTAATAATGGATTACAGGACAATGACTCGGAGCGTCCTTATGTTCTTGCCACACAAGGAACATTTACAGGCTCTACGACTAACGCTCTGGTTACAGCATCTAACCTTAATAGTGGCACTGTGGGTATGACCAATGGTTTAGTTAACGACGGTGCTACATACTGGGTATTTTGGAGAGATAAGTATCTATATGGTCTTACATACAACCAGGGCAATGCAGGCACTACACGCTCCTATGTAATGAATAGCGATTACTCTCTCTCGGCACGCCCTGCAGAGTATGCCGTGCGCAGATTTACCACATACGGCATCTACGACAACTACATTATGACATTCTCCACAGGCGACGGCCCTGCGGAGTGGGCTGACGACAAGGGGTATCTACCAAAGTCTATCCTCATATCGTATCTCGATGTTGAGGCCGAGACCTACACCACAAACAACACCCTTGAGGAGCAGTATCTATCAGAGAACTTCCTCGGCAATGGCGAGTTTGTGACCTTGGCTGGTATCGAAGAGGTCGATGGCAAAATATTTTCTGCTGCCATTCCTATGGGACTAAGCCAATATGGTGTCAACATCGAAGGTGGTAAATGGGTAAAGTCGGGCAATGAGGATTTAGTTAAGGAAGAGGCTGGTGGCTCAGGCTCTGGAGCATATAAGGAGGGTGAGTTGCAGTGGACACAATATCCCGACGAGTGCTGGGTAGCGATATTTGATGACCACACCCTATCCTCAAAGCGTCTTATTCGTACAGATAAGATTAGCTATGCCTGTGGCCGTAACAAATCACAATACTATCAAATGATTTGGAAGGATGAGAGTGGTGATATCTATGTCTTCTCGCCATCGTATGCCAAGAGTATGGCAGATGCGCGTCAGCAGACGACACTTCCCGCAGGCGTTGTACGCATCAAGGCGGGAACAGAGGAGTTCGACCCCGACTACTATGTGAATATCGAGGCTCTCGCAAATGGACACTCATTCCTACGCACCTGGTATGTTGGTGGCAATAAGTTCTTGATGCTTATGTATGATATGCCTCTTGCGCCATCAACGACAATGACAGCATCACGCCTCGCTATATTCGACACCGAGAGTGCTACACTAACATCCGTTACAGGGCTCCCTGCGGCTGAAACAATCTCTGGTTTTGGTAATGACCCATACTCAGAGAATGGCAAATGCTACATAGCAGTAACCCTTACAAATGACTACCCTGCCATCTACGCTATCGACACCAATACGGCAGTGGCAACCAAGGGCTTAACCGTGGAGGCAACACAGATTAAAGGTATTGGTCGCCTTAACCCTATAAACTAATGACGCATATGCGAAAGTTTTTTAAGAAGGCGCATCTCTGGTTTTCGCTACCATTGGGTATCGTGATATCTATTACCTGCTTTACGGGAGCAATGCTTATCTTCGAGAAGGAGATAACACAGGCTGTGCAGAGCGAATACTACTATACCGACGTTGTAGGTGAGCCACTACCTATAGACCAGCTTTTGGCAAATGTCGAACCATTACTTGAGGAGGGTCGACGTATCACGAGTGTGACCATATGCAACGACCCTGAGCGCAGCTACAAGGTTAATATCAACACACCCAAGCACGCAGCAATCTACGTAGACCAATATACGGGTGAGGTGCTTGGCGAGCCTGGTCGCTTGGGATTTTTCAAGACTATGTTCCGTCTACACCGCTGGCTTATGGACTCAAAGCCGGAGGATGGAGCGATATATTGGGGCAAGGTTATCGTGGGTATAAGCACCCTGCTAATGGTTATAATTATCCTAACAGGCATTGTTCTATGGTGGCCCCAAAGTATTAAAGCGCTCAAAAACCGAACTAATATAGAGGTACGCAAAGGGTGGAAACGATTTTGGTACGACCTGCATGTGGTAGGTGGTGTTTACGCTACACTTCTACTTCTTGCTATGGCACTGACAGGCTTAACCTGGTCATTCAAATGGTATAGCAAAAGTTTTTATTCACTATTCGGCGTAGAGACAAAATCGAATAACAACACGCACACACCACAAAAGGGAGGTACACGTAACGCCAATACGGAGAGATATATCCACTGGCAGAGTGCTGTAGATAGCATCAAAGATACCAATAGTGAGTTTGCAGAGCTAACCGTATCAGATGGTGACGTATCGGTCAAGCAGTCAGGTTGGGGTAATCAGCGAGCATCGGACAAATACTCATTTGACAACAATAGCGGCGAGATAACCGACATAACACTCTATAAAGACTCGGACCACACCCGCAAGGTGCGAGGCTGGGTCTACACAATACACGTTGGCAATTGGGGAGGCTACCTCTCTCGCATTATGTGGTTTTTGGCGGCTATGCTCGGTGCCACACTACCACTTACAGGATACTATCTCTGGATACGCCGTATGCTAAATAGGAGATAGCATCAAGAATAGCATCCTATCACCAACAGGATTTATAGATAATAATCGCCTTTTCATCGATATAATTCTGATATAATTATTGCATTTTCAAAAAAATTTAATTACTTTTGTAAGCTATTATGTGCCTAATTGGCAAATAGCAATACAATAACAAATGTAATTATCATATTAACTAATTATAAATTAAAGAATTATGGCAGATGTAAAGCGTGTCTATACCTTCGGTAACAAGGAGGCTGAGGGTAATGGCAAGATGAGAGAGTTGCTTGGCGGTAAGGGTGCCAACCTCGCTGAGATGAACTTGATTGGTATTCCTGTACCTCCAGGATTCACAATCACCACTGATGTATGTTCAGAGTACTACAAGGAGGGCAAGGAGCGTGTTATCGAGTTGCTTCGTCCTGAGGTTGAGGCAGCTATTAAGAATATCGAGAACCTTACAGGTCGCAAGTTCGGTGATTCAACACTTCCTCTTTTGGTTTCAGTACGTTCTGGCGCACGCGCATCAATGCCAGGTATGATGGATACAATCCTTAACCTTGGTATGAACGATGAGGCTGTTGAGGCTGTAGCTAAGCTCTCTGGCAACCCTCGTTTCGCTTGGGATTCATACCGTCGTTTCGTACAGATGTACGGTGACGTAGTACTTGAGATGAAGCCAGCATCTAAGGAGGATCAGGATCCATTCGAGGTTATCATCGAGGCTCAGAAGGAGAAGCGCGGTGTTAAGGCCGACACTGACCTTACTACCGAGGATCTCAAGGAGCTCGTTGTAGCATTCAAGGCTGCCGTTAAGAAGCAGACCGGTAAGGAGTTCCCAACAAGCGCATGGG
>JAZOSJ010000087.1:0-3043 GCA_045657045.1 Alistipes sp. | reverse complement strand
ACAACAACCACGCGGTCCATATCGCGTGTTGATGTGCCTGCATCAACACGCTTCAAGTTAGCAGTGCGCGCGCCAGTCTCGCCATCATACTTCCACTGCTGATTGGCATTTGAACGATAGAATACCGATACAAGGTCACCCTTGGTCCAAACGGTCTTCTGTGCCGAGTTTAGTTGAATACGGGTTTCATTATCCTCGAAGCCAACTTTAATAGTCTCGGGAACATCGGTGCGGATAGCTGATTGCTCCTCGATGGGGTTTTGTGTACACGCCATAAAGCCAAATAGCGCACACACCATTAGTAAAAGTTTTCTCATAGTGTATTTTTTTTTGTTTGTTACCAATCCATTTCTGGGTTCTCCTCTGGGTCCTCCAAGTTAGAGGCAGCGAAACCCTGCTCTACCTCGATATCAAGCACCTCAAATTCGGGTGCGAGATACTTATCTTGTTTGGTGTGTTTCATAAAATTTATGTTTTAAGTTATTATTTGTCGATTGATATACAAATTTAAGCAAAAATTCCCAATTGAGCAAAACCTTACAGCGACTTTTGGGCAGGTAAATATAAATTCGCCTCCCGAACGAACGAAAGGCGAATTATCACATATTTAATAGAGTAACTTTTATCTATTCTCTGCAACCCAATTAGTAAGCTCCACGAAGTCGGCTACCGAGAGTTGCTCGGCACGCATCGTAAAGAAGCGGTGTTCGTTGCCACCGAAGTTGCCAAAAGCCGATTTTAGCGAGTTGCGTATCATCTTGCGGCGCTGACCAAACGAGGCCTTAACGACCTTGATAAATAGCTGCTCGTCGCAATCAAGCCTCTGGACATTGTTTCGTACAAGGCGTATAACGGCACTCTTAACCTTTGGCGGTGGGTTAAAGACCTTCTCGCCAACGGTAAAGAGGTACTCTATATCGTACCACGCTTGCAACAAGACGCTTAGGATACCATACTCCTTAGAGCCTGGAGGCTCAGCAAGGCGCACGGCGACCTCCTTCTGAATCATACCCACGCACTCAGGAACTATATCCCTATTCTCCAAGACCTTGAAGAATATCTGAGACGAGATATTATATGGGAAGTTACCTATAATCTTCAATCTATCACCGTACGTAGCACGAAGATCCATCTTCAAGAAATCACCCTCCGAGAGGCGAGGTGCAAACTCTGGATAGTGGGCGTGGAGATACTCCACCGACTCGCTATCAATCTCGGCACCGTAAGTCACAACATCCTCACGCTGCAACAAAAACTGCGTAAGAACGCCCATTCCGCATCCAACCTCCAAGACCTTATCTGGATTCTCGGCAGTACCGCCAGATAGCGATGTGGCAATCTTACGCGCAATATTTAAGTCGGTCAAGAAGTGCTGACCGAGTGCCTTTTTTGCTCTTACCTCCGCCATTAGTTCGCCACCTCCGAAATAAACTTAATGCGCACAAGGCGAATCTCCTCCTCGCTATACTCCGAGCCAAGCTCCTCGTAAGCATCCTCCAACGAGTCGGTCTCGGCATCCTCCTTGAAATATAGGTATATATCCTCAACCTTATCCTCCTCCATAATCTTATTGAGGTAGTATTGAATATCGAGGCGCGTACCAGAGTTTACGATTGACTCAATCTCGGTAAGAAGCTCATCCATATCGAGGTTCTTAGCGTGTGCAATATCCTCGAAGTCCATCTTTCGGTCGATAGACTGAATGATAAAGATTTTATTATTTGCCTTATTCGCTACGCCCTTAACCACAAGGTCCTGAGGGCGGATAATCTCCTTCTCCTCGACGTAGGTCTTGATAAGCTTGATAAACTCTGCACCAAACTTCTGAGCCTTACCAGCACCCACACCAGAGATTGTCTGAAGCTCCTCGATGGTGATAGGATACTGAATAGACATCTCCTCCAACGATGGATCCTGGAAGATAACGTATGGAGGCAAGTTATTATGTGCAGCAACGCTACGACGCAAATCTTTAAGCATTGCGTACAACTCCTCGTCAGCAGCGCCACCACCCTTCATCGGTCCTCCTGCAACTGCATTCTCATCCTCCGAATCGTAGTCGTGGTCGAGAGTTATAGTCACCGATGTTGGCTTATCTATGAAGGCTCTACCCTTGTCGTTTACAGATATAAGACCGTAATTCTCGATATTCTTATCTATGAGTCCCATAATAAGACCCTGACGAATCACAGCATTCCAGAAACGGGCATCCTTCTCCTCGCCAGCACCGAAGAACTCCGACTTATTATGTCCGTAGCTCTTAACCATCGCCGTAACCTTACCCATAAGTACGGTCACAAGGTGGTCTATCTTGAACTTATCGCCGATATCCTCCAACGCTTCAAGTGCAAGCACCATCTCGCGCTTAGCCTCAACCTTTGGTTTAGGATTGCAGCAGTTATCGCACGAGCCACAGTTAGCCTCGCCGTAGGTCTCGCCAAAGTAGTGCAACAACGAGCGGCGACGACACATCGAACTCTCGGCGTACGACACCGTTTCAAGAAGAAGAAGCTTGCCAATCTCCTGCTCAGCAACGGGCTTACCCTGCATAAACTTCTCGAGCTTCTGAATATCCTTATAGCTATAATATGTCAAGCAGTGACCCTCGCCACCATCACGACCAGCACGACCTGTCTCCTGATAGTAACCCTCCAACGACTTAGGAATATCGTAGTGGATAACATAGCGCACATCTGGTTTGTCGATACCCATACCAAAGGCGATTGTAGCCACGATGACATCAGCTCTCTCATGCAGGAAAGCATCCTGATTATCAGCACGTGTCTGAGCATCCATACCTGCGTGGTAGGCTAAGGCCTTAATGCCATTGGCCACCAGCAGCTCGGCAAGCTCCTCAACCTTCTTGCGGCTCAAACAGTAGATAATACCGCTCTTGCCCTCGTTCTGCTTGATAAATCGGATAATGTCGCGGTCAGGGTCGTTCTTTGGTCGCAACTCGTAGTAGAGGTTTGGACGGTTGAACGAACTCTTGAACACTGTAGCGTTTGTCATACCGAGGTTCTTCTGAATATCCATCTGAACC
>JAZOSJ010000086.1:0-22195 GCA_045657045.1 Alistipes sp. | reverse complement strand
CGTTCGAGCCTATCAACCCTGAGCACGTGGGTATGTATGTTTGCGGACCTACGGTTTATGGCGATCCACATTTGGGTCACGCGCGCCCTGCTGTGACCTTCGATTTGTTGTTCCGCTACTTACAGTCGTTGGGCTATAAGGTGCGCTATGTGCGTAACATCACCGATGTGGGCCACCTCGAGCAGGATGCCGACGATGGCGAGGATAAGATTGCTAAGAAGGCACGCCTCGAGCAGCTTGAGCCTATGGAGATTGCACACTACTACACCGAGCGCTACCATGATGCTATGCGTGAGCTCGGTGTGAAGTCGCCATCTATCGAGCCTCACGCATCGGGTCATATCATTGAGCAGATTGAGATGGTAAAGCGCATCCTCGATGCTGGCTATGCCTACGAGTCGAATGGCTCTATCTACTTCGATGTTGAGAAGTATAATAAGGATTACCGTTATGGTCGCCTTTCGGGTCGTAACCTCGACGATATTGTAACCAATACCCGTGAGTTGGATGGTCAGAGCGATAAGCACCATTCCTTCGACTTTGCCTTGTGGAAGAAGGCATCGCCAGAGCATATTATGCGTTGGCCATCACCTTGGAGCGACGGCTTCCCAGGCTGGCATATGGAGTGCTCGGCAATGAGTACAAAATATCTCGGCGAGCAGTTCGATATCCACGGTGGAGGTATGGACCTTATGTTTCCACACCACGAGTGCGAGATTGCGCAGTCGACAGCGGCATTGGGTAAGGACTCAGCACGCTATTGGGTACACAACAATATGATTACTATCAACGGTCAGAAGATGGGTAAGTCGCTTGGTAACTTTATTACTTTGGAGCAGCTCTTTAATGGTACCCACCCAATTCTTGAGCAGGCATATACCCCTATGACCATCCGCTTCTTCGTGCTTCAGGCGCACTACCGCTCAACCCTCGACTTCTCGAACGAGGCGTTGCAGGCGGCAGAGAAGGGTCTTGACCGTCTTATGAAGGCGGTGGAGACACTTGGTAAGCTTAAGCCAGCGGATAAGTCGACAGCCGATGTTCGCGAGTTGGAGCGCCGTTGTATGGAGGCTATGGCTGATGATATCAACTCTCCAATGGTTATCTCAGCCCTATTCGATTGGGTACGTATCATCAATCAGGCTGCCGAGGGTACGCAGTCGTTTACAGCTGAGGATCTCGATACATTGAAGGCAATCGTTAACCGTTATGTATTTGATATTCTTGGTCTTCGTAATGAGAAGGCTGCCGATGCTGGTGGTAAGGATATGGTATCACCGCTTGTAGATATGCTCCTAAATATGCGTATGGAGGCTAAGGCAAATAAGGATTGGGCTACATCTGACAAGATTCGTGATAACCTAACCTCTATAGGAATTAGAGTGAAAGACCGTAAGGACGGATTTGATTGGGAGATCGAGTAATTTCTTTAATTTCTTGTGATAAGGGGTCATCTTCGGCACCAAGCTCATTGCCCCGAATGGGGATGTACGCCAAGTACACCCCCATCCGAGTCAATTTCGACTTGGCACCAAATCTAACCCCTTCTGACAAGAAATTGGGTCGTGGGGCTAATTAATGTTAGATGCGCCCTTCTGACAAGAAATTGGGTAGTGCAACTCGGTGGGTTTGTGCCTGCTTCGCTTGTGCCAAGCGACAACTACGTTGAAAGGGCCTAAAGGGCCAAAGAGGCCTGAAGGGAAAAACTGAAAATTCCCTTTTGCCGCTTTTGCCCCTTCTGCCGCTTACTCAAAAAAGGCATTGCCTTTTAACATTACTAATTACTCACTACTAATTACTAATTAGTAAACAGACTGAATGGTTAACTTAGACCAAATAAATGAGTTAAAGGCGCGTGTGGCGAAGCTCTCGGCATCGATAGATGTTGAGCAGCGCCGCATAGACCTACAAAATGAGCAGGAGCGTACCGAGGAGCCTAACTTTTGGGATAACCCCGATGAGGCGCGCAAGCAGTTAAAGCGTGTGGCGGAGATAAAAGCGGCGATAGATGACTACGAGGCTGCGGTGCGTATTGTTGCCGACCTCGACCTACTTCCCGATTTTGTTTCGGAGGGTGTGCTCTCAGAGGCTGAGGCTGAGGTTCAATATTCCGAGGCGGTGGAGGTAATCGAGAAACTCGAACTTAAACAGATGCTATCGGGCAAGGAGGATAGGCTTGGTGCCATTATGGATATCAATGCTGGTGCTGGTGGAACAGAGGCGTTGGATTGGGCGCAGATGCTGATGCGTATGTACACTCGTTGGGGTGAGGCGCACGGCTATAACGTCAAGGTTGTGAACTATCAGGCTGGCGATGAGGTTGGTGTTAAGTCCTGCACGTTGGAGTTCGAGGGCGAGTATGCCTACGGCTACCTACGTAGCGAAAGTGGTGTGCATCGTATGGTGCGCCTATCGCCATTCAATGCCAACAACAAGCGTCAGACAACCTTCGTATCGGTATTCGTATCGCCTGCGGTGGATGATAGCATCGAGATTAATATCTCGCCTGCCGATATCGAGTGGGATACCTTCCGTGCGAGTGGTGCTGGCGGACAGAATGTCAACAAGGTGGAGACTGCGGTGCGTCTGCGCTACCACGGTAAGGATGCCGAGACGGGCGAGGCAGTTGAGTTCTTGATTGAGAATATGGAGACTCGTTCGCAGCTCAACAACCGCGAGAATGCGATGCGCATCCTGCGCTCGAAGCTCTATCAGCGCGAGTTGGATAAGCGTATGGCGACACAGCAGGCGTTGGAGGCTACAAAGAAGCGTATCGAGTGGGGCTCACAGATAAGAAGCTATGTCTTTGATGATAGGCGTGTTAAGGATCATCGTACCGGCTACCAGACATCGAATGTCGATGCTGTGATGGATGGCGACTTGGATGGTTTTATTAAGGAGTACCTACTTCAATACTAAGTAGTTAGCTATGCGAAGAGTGTTGATGGTTATTTGGGCGATGTGTGTGGTGGTTGCTACCTATGCCGAGGAGGTGCAGGTGGGAGCTATGGACACTGCTGCCTATATGCCATTGCTACGCGATAGGCGTGTGGCGGTATTGGCAAACCATACGGCTATGTATAGCGCTAAGGAGCATCTTGTTGATATGCTCCATAGAGAGGGTGTCAATCTTGTTGGTATCTTTGCCCCGGAGCATGGCTTTCGTGGTGCTGTGGAGGCGGGAGCAAAGGTTGAAAATAGCATCGATGCTAAGACAGGAGTGGCCATATTGTCGCTCTATAATGGCAACACGAAGCGCCCTTCGGATGATGTTATGCGCTCGTTCGATATCTTGGTGGTAGATATGCAGGATGTAGGGTTGAGGTTCTATACCTATTATATATCTATGCTAAGAATGGTCGATGCGTGTGCCGACTTCGGGGTTAAGGTTGTGGTGTTGGATAGACCAAATCCCAATGGACACTACATCGATGGACCAATCCTCGATATGAAGTATAAGTCGGGAGTGGGGTGGTTGCCAATACCCGTGGTGCACGCTCTTACTATGGGCGAGATTGCCCTGATGGCGATAGGCGAGGGCTGGGCAAAAAGTGCGGACTTGGAGGTGGTGCGCTGTCGTAACTATACGCATAGCACACACTATACACTACCTATTGCGCCATCGCCAAACTTGCCTACCGAGCACGCGATATATTTGTACCCCTCGACTTGCTTGTTTGAGGGCACGGTGGTAAGTATGGGGCGAGGCACGGAGGCTCCGTTTGAGATTTACGGACATCCAGAGATGAGGGGCAGAGAGTTTAGCTTTACGCCCGAGCCTAATGCGGGATCTAAGACTCCGCCTCATAGTGGTAAGCTATGCTATGGCGAGGATTTGCGAGCGCTATCCAACGAGGATATTTGGCGCGAGGGTCTTAATTTAGAGTATGTTATAGATGCATACAACGATTTGAATATGGGGGATAGGTTCTTTACCCCGATGTTTGAGAAACTCGTAGGCGTAGGCTACGTGCGTGAGATGATTAAGGAGGGTTGTACTGCCGAAGAGATAGAGGCACAGTGGCAGGCAGAGTTAGAGGAGTATAGAGCTTTGCGAAAGAGATATTTGATATACGAAGAATAAATGTAAAACAGTCAATAATAGAAGATTATGGGATTTTTTGATCTATTTAAGCGAAAGAAGACCGAGCAGCCAAAGGTGGAGGAATGTAGACCTGCGCAGAGCGTTGAGCAGAGTGTTGAGCAGAGTGTTGAGGAGCTACATCGCGAGGAGCCAAAGGCTGAGGTTGTAGAGGAGTATGTGGTGACTACCACCGAGGATGTTGTGTTGGAGAGTGTTGAGCCAGAGCCAGCACTTGCCCCAGAGCCAACTCCTGCCCCAGAGCCAGAGGAGTATGAGGACGAGGAGGTCAATGTTGAGGAGGAGCGCAAGGAGCTTGCTGAGGGCTTGGAGAAGACAAAAGAGGGTTTCTTTGGTCGCCTAAAGCGCGCCATTGCGGGTCGCTCGACAGTAGATGCTGATGTGCTGGATGACCTCGAAGAGGTGCTTATCACATCAGACGTAGGTGTGGAGACTACCGTGAAGATTATCAACGCCATAGAGGCGCGTGTGGCGAAGGATAAGTATATGAACACCTCGGAGCTACATGGCATCCTACGCGACGAGATAGCTAAACTTATGGAGGAGTCGCACCGTTCGACAAAGGACTTCGGTATCGAGGTTAAGCCTGGCTATCCATACGTTATGATGGTTGTAGGTGTGAATGGCGCGGGTAAGACCACCACTATTGGTAAACTTGCAGCTAAGCTAACACGCGCAGGTCGCAAGGTATATATCGGTGCTGCCGATACCTTCCGTGCTGCCGCTATCGACCAGTTGGCGGTATGGGCAGAGCGCGCAGGTGCAACGATGGTACGTCAGGATATGGGTTCAGACCCAGCATCTGTGGCATACGATACGCTGCGTTCGGCAGTAGCTAATGGTGCCGATGTAGTACTTATCGACACAGCGGGTCGTCTGCATAACAAGGTGGGACTTATGAAGGAGCTTACCAAGATTCGTAACGTAATGTCGAAGGTTATTCCTGATGCGCCACACGAGGTAATGTTGGTTTTGGATGGCTCTACGGGTCAGAATGCCTTTGAGCAGGCTAAGCAGTTTACCGAGGCTACGCAGGTTACATCGTTGGCTATCACCAAGCTTGACGGTACGGCTAAGGGTGGTGTTGTAATCGGTATTAGCGACCGCTTCCACATTCCTGTACGCTATATCGGTATTGGCGAGGGCATAGACCAGTTGAAGATGTTCGACCGCAGAGAGTTTGTACGTGCATTGTTTGGCGATAAGGAGTAGCGGCTATGAAAAAAATCAATATCATAACCCTCGGTTGTTCTAAGAATACCGTTGATAGCGAGCATCTTGCAGCGCAGCTAACAGCGATGGACTATAAAATCGTGTTCGATAGCGATCGTACGGATGCCGATGTCGTGGTAATCAACACGTGTGGCTTTATTGGCGATGCCAAGCAAGAGTCCATAGATACTATTCTTCGTGCAGCGCAGCTAAAGAACGAGGGTAAGATTGAGGAGCTCTTCGTGGTGGGCTGTCTCTCGCAGCGCTATGCTGACGAGCTACGCCCAGAGCTGCCAGAGGTAGATGATTTCTTTGGTGTGAACGATTGGGCGGGCATTGTTGAGCGCCTCGGAGCGAAGTATCGCAAGGAGAATGAGACCAAGCGCGAGCTCTCGACACCATCGCACTACGCCTACCTCAAAATCTCGGAGGGTTGTAATTGGATGTGTGGCTACTGTGCCATACCGCTAATTCGTGGTCGACACAAGTCTGTTCCTATGGAGGCTCTTATCGCGGAGGCAGAGGCGTTGGCAGAGAGTGGCGTAAGGGAACTTATGGTTATTGCGCAGGATACAACCTACTATGGTGTAGATATTTACGGTGAGCGCAAGTTGGCGGAGTTGCTCGAGCGCCTATGCCGCATCGAGAAGATTGAGTGGATACGCCTACACTACGCCTATCCTACCGATTTCCCGGATGAGGTTATCGAGGTGATGGCGCGCGAGAAGAAGATTTGCAAGTATCTCGATATTCCGTTCCAGCATATCTCGGATAATCAGCTTGCAGCGATGAAGCGCCGCCACACGAAGGAGGAGGCGTTGACGCTTATCAAGAAGCTTCGTAAGTCAATTCCAGATATTGCGCTTCGCACAACCCTTCTTGTGGGTTATCCTACTGAGAGTGAAGCCGATTTTAAGGAGTTGGTGGAGTTTGTGCGCGAGACAAAGTTCGACCGCTTGGGAGTATTTGCCTACTCTGAGGAGGAGGGAACATACTCAGCAACACGCCTCACGGATGATGTGCCAGAGCAGATAAAGCAGGAGCGCGTAGATGCTATTATGCGTCTTCAAGAGCGCATATCGTTGGAGAACAATGCCAAGCGTATAGGTCAGAAGATGCGCGTTATAATCGACCGTAAGGAGGGTGATTTCTATATCGGTCGCTCGGAGTACGACTCGCCAGAGGTCGATCAGGAGATTATCATCGAGAGCTTCGGCAAGCGTTTGTATCGTGGTCGTTTCTACAATGTGGCGATTACCGATGCCGAGGACTACGATCTATATGCTGAGATATTGTAGTAGTGTAGATGCGTTTTTCGGCGGTAAAAGTTTTGATTATATCGTTATTTTAATTATATTTGTGCTGTTAATCCCGTTGCGAGGTTACATATGGCGAAGAAAGATATCATAAAACTACTACGCGAGCAGGTGGAAAACCTTATAGCGTCGCACGAAAAGAGCTCTAAGGAGTGTCGTGAGCTTATTGCTGAGCGCGACCGACTTCTTGCCGAGAAGCGAGCTTTGGAGGTGCGAGTGCGAGAACTTGAAGAGCGCGTAAAGAGTAAGGAGCTATCTGGAGTCATGGCAGGAACGGGGGGTAACGTTGAGCGTGCAAGGCAGCGTGTCAACAATTTATTGCGGGAGATTGACCGTTGCATTGAGGCTGTGAAACATCAGCAGGAGAGTAACTAAGAGTAGGGTAGGAAAATATATAGAGCGGATATGGATAAGAAGGTTAAGATAAACATATCTATAGCTGGTAAGAGCTATCCTATGACTGTGGATGTCGCAAATGAAGAGCTTTACCGTGTAGCTGCAAAGCGCCTAAACGAAACTATCGCTGAGTTTAACCGTGTACCTCAGTTCGACAGTCAGGATCGTTTGGCAATGGCAGCATTACGATACTCAATACTAAGTCTTACATCGGAGCGTAACGCTTCGCTTGGCGATGAAGATGTGGAGGAGTTGGAGGCGATAACAAAACTTATTCGCAACTATGTGAAGGCTTAAGCCTTTTAGGCTTAATATTTGCTAATATAGGGGTGGCACGCCCAAATGTGCATAGGTTCTTTCAATAGATCTATCCCGCATAGATTCCTTAAAAGCTTTGCGATCTGTACAACTAATATTACATTGGGACAACTCTCGAGTAATGTCACAAAACAAGGCCTCAACCCTCGGGTGTAGTGCGTAAGTGCTACCAGTGGACTGTTGCGTGCCTCGGAGCCCCACCTATGACTGATCACTGGATTCGTCAAACAAGTTAAGGAATAGATGCGGGCTTTTTTATGTAAACTATTTAAAACAACTTAATAACAACTATAAATAACATCACTATTGCTATGGAATCAATATGGATAATCGTCGGTGTTGTTGTGGGTGCTATCGCGGGTGGCTTTGTTGCCTACTTTGCAGCCCGAGCACGTGCTAAGGCCATTGTTCAGCAGGCTGAGGCAGACGGCGAAATGATAAAGAAGGAGAAGATGCTCCAGGCTAAGGAGAAGTTTATCCAGCTTAAAAGCGACCACGACCGTCAGGTTAACGAGCGCAACCAGAAGCTTCAGCAGAGCGAGCAGCGCGCTAAGCAGATGGAGACAAATCTCCAAAACAAGGAGCGTGAGTTGGAGCGTAAGAACGTGGAGTGCGAGAAGCGCAAGGAGCAGCTCGACAACCAATTAAAGAGCGTTGAGGCTCGCAAGGAGGAGCTTGCATCAGCTATCAAGGCACAAAATGAGCGTTTGGAGCAGATTTCAGGTATGAGCTCTGAGGAGGCGAAGAATATCCTTGTGGAGAATATGAAGAATGAGGCTAAGGCTGAGGCTGCAGCATTCGTATCAGAGACTATCGAGGAGGCTAAGCTCTCGGCAACTAAGGAGGCTAAGCGTATTGTAGTGGCATCTATTCAGCGCGTTGCTACTGAGACTGCTATCGAGAATGCTGTAACAGTATTCCACATTGAGTCTGACGAGGTTAAGGGTCGCATCATCGGTCGCGAGGGTCGTAATATCCGCGCGTTGGAGGCTGCAACAGGTATCGAGATTATTGTTGACGATACCCCTGAGGCTATTATCCTTTCGGGCTTCGATCCTGTACGTCGCGAGATTGCACGCCTTGCATTGCACCAGCTTGTAACCGATGGCCGTATCCACCCAGCACGTATCGAGGAGGTTGTGGCTAAGGTTAAGAAGCAGATCGAGGAGGAGATTGTTGAGGTAGGTAAGCGTACTACTATCGACCTTGGTATCCACGGTCTACACCCAGAGCTTATCCGTCTTATCGGTAAGATGAAGTACCGCTCATCATACGGTCAGAACCTACTTCAGCACGCTCGTGAGACTGCAAACCTTGCTGGTATCATGGCTGCGGAGCTTGGTCTTAACCCTAAGGCGGCACGCCGCGCAGGTCTTTTGCACGATATTGGTAAGGTGCCCGATGACGAGCCAGAACTACCACACGCAATTATCGGTATGAAGCTTGCCGTGAAGTATAAGGAGAAGCCAGATGTTTGCAACGCTATCGGTGCTCACCACGATGAGGCTGAGATGACATCGCTCATTGCACCTATCATTCAGGTCTGCGATGCCATTTCTGGTGCACGTCCAGGTGCTCGTCGCGAGGTTGTAGAGTCTTATATCAAGCGTCTTAAGGAGATGGAGGATATTGCGCTTTCATATCCTGGCGTTATCAAGACCTACGCTATTCAGGCGGGTCGTGAGCTTCGCGTTATCGTAGGTGCCGACAAACTATCAGACCAAGAGTCAGAGGCACTATCACACGATATAGCAAAGAAGATTCAGGACGAGATGACCTACCCAGGTCAGGTGAACATTACTGTGATACGAGAGACACGTTCGGTATCTTACGCCAAATAATAATTTCTTGTGATAAGCCGCAATCTGCGGCACATCCCAAAAGTTCAAACCACTCAGGGCTGTACGTCAATGTACTATCCCTGAGTGGTTTCTTTTGCGATGTACCACATCTCACGACTTCTGACAAGAAATTTCTTGTGATAGCGGCGCATCAGCGGCGCATCAGTCCAAATGGCGAATGGGAAATACGCTTAGTATGTCCCATCCGCCATTTCTCGTGTCAGCGCCACTGCTACACCACTCTGACAAGAAATTAGGTCTTGCTACCCGTGAGGTGGGTTTGTATCTGTTTCGCTTGTTCCAAGCGACAACTAAAGCTGTGAAAAATTAAGAGAGAGCAGAGAGAGAGTAGGGAGGACAGAGAGAGCAGAGATTTATTTTAAATTGTGATACTTAGTTTCACTGTTCTCTCTGCTCTCCCTGTTCTCCCTTAATCTCCCCCCCCTAATAACCCTTTCAGTTTTCAGTTTTCCCCTCGTTTGGCACGGTATCTGCAAGTAGCAATTGTATGAAACGGATAATTTTAACTCTCGCAATTGTTATGACGGCAATATCGTGTAATGCACAGAATAGCATCGATCGTGCTACCGTCGCATCGTTGGATGTGGAGCGCTATATGGGGCGCTGGTATGAAATAGCGCGCTACGACCATAGCTTCGAGCGTAATATGGAGTATTGCCAAGCGCAGTATACACTACTCCCTGATGGTAAAATACTTGTAGAAAACAGCGGTGTCGACAGCCGTGATGGAAAGTATAGAATCGTTGATGGCAAGGCAAAATTCGGAGACCACCCTGGTCAGCTTAGGGTTTCGTTCTTCCTCTTTTTCTACTCAGATTACAATATCCTTGCTCTTGATAACAACTATGAGTGGGCGCTTATAGGAAGCAAGTCACCAAAGTATCTTTGGATACTATCGCGCACACACAAACTCCCAGAGGTCGTGCTTAGCGAGATACTCCTAACGGCACAGAATAAGGGGTATGATACCTCGAAGCTGATAATGGTTCAGCAGTAGACGTTATATATTATATAATGTGAAAACTGAAAACTGAAAACTGAAAAGTTAGGTGCGCTTCGCGCGGATTTTATAAACTGAAAACTGAAAACTGAACTTTGCGATTAAGGCGAGAGCAGAGCAAGTTTACTTGTTTTGCCGAGCCGTAGCAAAGTCGAGGCATTACGTAGTTTTGCCTCAAAAGTTAGGTGCGCTTCGCGCGGATTTTATAATGTGAAAAGTAAAAACACCAAAGGCGACCCGAAGGTCGCCTTTAGTATTAGTTCCGAAGAGCTAATCCAAATTATTTCTGTGCGAAGAATGCCTTGATATCCTCATCCTCCAAGATGTTCTGAGTCTGGAAAACGTATGCACCAGTCTTCTCTGACTTAACCATCTTGATACACTTAGTGTACTTCTTGGCATTACCCGTCTTAAGGGTCGCAACTACTTTCTTTGCCATACTTTACTACTTGTTAAAATTACTTAATCTCACGGTGTAAAGTTACTCGCTTCAAGTAAGGATTGTACTTCTTACGCTCCAAACGGTCAGGAGTATTCTTCTTGTTCTTAGTGGTGACATAGCGAGACATACCTGCAACGCCGCTCTCCTTCTGCTCAGTGCACTCAAGGATCACCTGTACTCTGTTACCTTTCTTTGCCATTTTCTGTTAGCTGTTTTTAGTAAACCTTCTTTGCGGCCTTTGCGTCACGAAGTGCTGCTGTAAGACCCTTCTTGTTAATTGTCTTGATTCCGGCTGCTGAAACCTTCAAAGTGATCCAGCGACCCTCCTCCTCCGACCAGAAACGCTTTGTTCTCAAGTTTGGAGAGAACTTACGCTTGCTGCGGATGTGCGAGTGAGAAACATTGTTACCCACCATCGCTACCTTGCCAGTGATTTCACAAACTTTCATTGTACTTATATTTTAACTTTAATGCCAACGTGGCACAAAAGCGCACAAAGATACACATATTTTCTCAATCTGCAATACCTCTGTGCGCAATTTATTCTATAAAATCTTAGAATTTAAGTCGTAATTCGTATGGTCTGCCTCCCGAACGAACTTTTAGCGTGTGCTCGCCCTTTTCTAAGATTTCGAACCAAACATAGCCGTGTGCTTGTTCGTGAACTGCTGTAGTCTCTCCTGACGGTCTATATAACTCTGCTTGCATCGCGTTTATAGAGGCAAGGATTATAACTTGTTGCTCTTTGTCATATTGGAAAGATATACCCTCGGAAACCTGCTCAGGCGTTGCACATAGAAGAATCTCCTCTACGGCATATCCACCCCAAGATCTGATTCTTATCCATTCATCGTTATCTAAGCTTCTAAAAAACGCCCGTATGGTATCGCCCTCTTCTATTGGACTATTTATGGTTATAGCCTCATCTGTCGTAAGACCCCATATTGAGCCAATATTGAACATCTCTACACACCATGTGTATAGTTGCTCTTTCCACTCTCCATTTTTGTTGCAGTGGACAAGAGCTATATCACCATTAAATGTACGTCCGCCAACATTATTTAGGACACCAAGAGTTGCGAAAAATTCTTGACCATCGACGTATTCTCGAGCATCGCTAAAAATGCCATACCAAATGAGTTCTTCAGAGTAGTGTTCTGTCAACATTATGTTATCGAGATATGCAGTTGTACCCTCTCTATCTGGCACAAGGTTGAACACTGCTGCTTGGCGGGCGTAGAACTCTATATCTGGTAGAAGATACCATGCATTGCCATAGCCTCCCCAGCCGTAGTTGATATGGAAGAAATCATTGTAGCTATATCCATCAATTACAAAGGCGTGACCACCAGCATCTCCACCTCCTGAGTAGAAGGTAGGACCGCACTCTCTAAGGTTTGCGCGCATCATTTCGTTCCATGTAGCGATGTCGTAGTTGTCCTTACATAGCAATGCAGCCTCCTTAGAGTATTTGAAGTAGTTGACAAAGGCCTGAACATTATTAAATGCAGATGCACCAGATTCAGTGTAGTGGTAGCTCATATAGATAGATGTACCCATATCCTTCATAAGGGCAGCTACAGCGTTGCCCTGCTCCTCGGTGTAGCCATTGTTGTAGTCGAGAAGCATATTGTCGTAGTCGTAGTATCTGCCAAGATGATTCTCTGGTACTGTTCGAATCTCTCCGTATGAATCGTAGTAACTATACTCTGGGGTTGTGCCCACACCACAATCTGGCCAACGATTGTGGTAACAGATAATAGCCATAGCTGTTGCGGCACAACCTGTTACTGAACGGTAGCCGTCATAGATTGGAGCTTCAAGGTTATATGGTTCGCCCTGGTTCCAGAGGGCGGTATCGTAGAGAAGCTCGTCGCTATTGCGTGTTACGCTACGTGGAGAGCTTAGTGGTATCTGCTCCTTGCGTGCAGCGTTAATCTGCTTACACCAAGCATCAAGGATGTCGCGCGTAGCATCTGCCATATCATTGGTGTCGATAGTGCTATCCAACGAATAGGCGATGATAGGGTTTACATTGCTATCGCCTGCAACGATTACAAAGCCATCGTTTGTGCCGCGGCTATATATATACATAAGTGCGGTGTCGAGTTGCGAGCCAGTGGCTATAGGCTCAAGGATGGTGTCGCCAGCCCAGTTTAGTGTTATCGCTCCACCTGCTGAGCGTGTAGCGTATTGCGAGAAGAACTCCTCAGCTATCTGACGTGCGCGTGCCTCACCAATAGGTCCTGCGCTAAGAGTAAGCGAGGTGCAAAGTAGTGCTAATAGTATAATTATCTTTTTCATGGCTAAAGTCGGTTTAGAAGTTACTTAGATCAATCTCGCTGATGCCTGCGCAACTGCCGATATATAGGTATGTTGCATTTTGCGACTTGATGATAATTTCGTGAGTGTCAATACCATCCTCGTAGACGTAGGAGCCTGAAATGCCTATAGATGTCATATAGCCGTCACCCCAATATGTGTAGCCCACCATATTGGTCTCGCCTAAGAGTATCGGTATAGATAATACCTCTATGCCTGTGTGTTGGATTGTTATAGTCTGCCACTCGATGTCACTGCCAGTCTCTACATTTGCCATAGGCTGGATGGTGTTGCGCTCAATAACAATCTCTTTAGATGTGCGAATAGGGTATATCGTGCCATCTGTAAAGTACACCTCAACCGAGACACCACTCTGAAATACCATAGGAGGTATAGTGAAGTAGAACTCCGTAGGGGTGTCGGTGAGTTGTACGCCCTCTTTGGACTCGCAAAAAACGTAGGAGGTGTCGCCAAGGTTGTCATACCATCCACATTCGTTAGGGTCGTTTGCTCGGAAGTAGCGGATACCGTTGAGAATCTCATTGTTATTTCCTTTGAGGGAGATGTACATTACGCTCTTCTCTCCCGTAAGGCTTAGGCGTAGATATCCCATAAGGTTGCGGAAGGTAAAGTTCTCACCATCATCGCTTGTGCCAAGCATAGCGTTGCTATTTGGATCGTAGGTGTTAGGTCTATATACCTGTGCACTGCTAACGTAGTGGATGAGAGCGAGTCCTCCATCTTCAAAAAAACCGATGTTGTAATAGTAGGTGTAAGGGTACAGTGCGTAGACAACGTCGCTAAAGTCGTAGTTGATGTTGTAGTCCCATGCGCTCGAGAACTCAAAGCTACCGCCACGGTCGCCAGTATTACCTGTAAAGTTCCAGACATCGTAGATGCCGTTGCCAAAGCGCACAATCTGGTCGCCCTCGGTCCATACAGTCTGCTTCTTCTCGTTAAGCTCCACGCGGGTGTCCTCATCGATGGTAGCGTAGATATATATCTTATTGTTTGGCTGGTTGTTCAGCTCAGTGATAGAGTCCTGCATACACGCTGTGAACATAGTCACAAGCAGTGTGAAAAGTGCTATCTTTTTCATAATTACCAGATTATTTCATCTTTTTCAAATGGGTCTTCAAGCGAGTTGGCATAGCCCTTCTCTACGGTCACAAGCATCAAGTATAATTCTGGTGCAGTGTAATCAAATTCATTGTTCATAATTGTTCAAGTTATAAAAGTTGATAGGTTAGTTTGTATAATGTAGTTAGTCTCTATTGCCTTGATTTCTAAGTAAGTAGCGATATACTGCCACCTCTTGTGGGTCGCCCATTTCCTTGCCCTCTACGTCCGAGAGTTTTACGCATAACTCCTTTGGCTTGCGCGAGTTAATCTGGCATGATGATAGCTTCATCACGATATTGCACGATGCGTGACCCGTGTCGCAGGTGAGGTTTGTGCCGATACCGAACATACACTTGATTTTGCCCTCGCAGGCGCGCTTAATCTCCACGCACTTTTCGAAGTTTAGCGAGTCGCTGAATACGATAGACTTGGTCATAGGGTCGATACCGAGTTCCTTATATCGTGCGATAGCCATATCTATAAAGGCGATAGGGTCGCCCGAGTCGTGGCGCACACCGTCGAAGAGACTGGCGTGCTTCTTCGAGAAGTTGTTGAAAAAGACCTCCGAGCCGAAGCTATCAGTTAGGGCTGTGCCGAGGTAGCCATCGTAGACCTTTACCCAATCCTCCATCGTAAGGTAGTTGGCGTTACGAGGTCCACCATTCACTGCGGCGATAAACATCGGAAGCTCGTGAGGGTAGGTGCCTATCATCTTCATATCTAGCTCCATAGCGAGGTGGCAGTTCGATGTGCCTACGCAACCGCAAGGGTTGTTTTTAAGGTGCTTTACGACCATACGCTGTACGTCGTACGAGAAGCGACGGCGTGTGCCGAAATCCGAGAATATGATATTGTTCTCGCGGGCAATCTGCTCCTTTTGTTCGAGTCGCGAAATCATTGCCTCGGCATCGTAGCTATTGCGTAGGTGGAATAGCTCCGATACGGTGGCAAGGATTGGAATCTCGTACAACGTAGCCTTGTACATATAGTCTGTGACGTTGATTTGCAGATGGTGCTCCTCATCGAGCCATACGTTTATCTTCGAGGCATCGAAGCGGAAACCCGTGAGCCACTCGAAGTAGTTCTGAGGGATATACTTGCAGTTTTTGTTCATATATTGGAACTCATCCTCCGAGAGGGCGATGCGCTCCAAAGCCTTTAACTCTGCCTTTAAGTCCTCCAAGAAGTCCTCATCGAACTCGGTCTTGGCGCGGTCGTTGAATGTGAATGTACCGATAGCCTCTGGGTAGAGCTTAAAGTAGGCGTACGAAGTGGTAAACTTGTACAAATCGGTGTCAAGAATCGAACGTATCATATTATTTAGTAGTTTGTTTTGTTAGCTCTTCATATAGCATCTCTATGGCGTATGCCGAGGCGCGTGAGATGATTTGACCACGGTCGGTACCCGAGTTGCGCATCGTGGCGCGACTACCCTCGGGTGTTGCCACGGCCATCCATACCGTGCCTACGGGCTTATGCTTCGAGCCTCCCGTTGGTCCTGCGATGCCTGTTGTGGCGATAGCGTAGTCTGCACCCGTGATGCGGCGTACGCCCTCTGCCATCTCTAAGGCTACAACCTCGCTTACAGCACCAAAGCATGCCAAACTTACGGGGTCTACGCCGAGAATGCTCTCTTTGACCTTGTTCGAGTAGGCTACAACGCCACCTAAAAGGTACTCCGAAGCTCCCGCCATAGCGGTAAACTTCGATGCGATAGCGCCACCCGTGCAGCTCTCGGCAATGGCGAGAGTTTGACCTCGCTCGGTAAGGATGCGGTGAACCTGCTGTTCAAGGGTTGCGCCCTCAAATCCCACGATATTATCTCCTATAATCTTGTGTAGAAGGTCGAATTGGTGTGCAATCTCCTGCTCTGCCTGCTCTTTCTTGACCTCGTATGCCGAGAGGCGTAGGCGCACGACATTGGGTGCTGGTAGGTAGGCAAGATGTAACCACTTAGGTAGGGCATCCTCCCAACCCTCGATGCGCTCGGCAAGCAACGACTCGGGGATGCCGCGTGTTATAAGCGTGGAGTGAACGATGCTATAGAGTGTGTAGCGCTCTTTAAGGCGAGGTATAACCTCATCCTCCATAAGATGCTCCATCTCGAAAGGTACGCCTGGAAGCGATATTAAAGCACCGCCCTTAGGGGTGTCGAACCACATTCCTGGCGCTGTGCCGTGGGCATTGTGTAGCACGGTGCAGCACTTTGGTAACATCGCCTGACCGCGATTAAGATCTGTATATGGTATGCCACGGCGCTCCAAAAGTGCGCGTATATGTTCGCCCTCAGTGGCGTTATACTCCAACTCCGAGTCAAACATCTGGGCGAGGGTGTACTTTGTAATATCATCCTTCGTAGGGCCAAGACCTCCCGTTACAATAACCACATCGCACCGTGTCATCGCCTCGGTAAGAGTCTCCACGATAGCCTCTTTGCTATCTCCGATGGAGAGTTTATGGGCGATTGTTATGCCTATGTTGTTGAGCTTCTTAGCGATAGAGACGCTGTTAGTGTCTACAATCTGACCTATAAGTATCTCGTCGCCGATGGTTATTATCGATGCATTCATACTGCTACTTTTTTATCTGTGCAGCTCCCTTTTTTAGGAGTCTTACGCCATTCTCTCTAATACCTGAGTTCAGCGCTACAAGCGATGCTCCCGCTGCCATCATCTCCTCCATGTCCTCGGGTGTCATCACGCCACCTGTGCCGATAATAGGGTAGTTGTGCTCTGTGCGCTCTGCAATGTAGCGTATCACCTCTATGGCGCGCTTGGTGAGCATAGCACCCGTGGCGGCACCCTTATATTCGGGCATTAGGTCGAGTGACCCCGCCACCGCCTCGATGCCGTCGAGCGGCGTCTCGATAAGGATGTCGATTACTATGTCGAGCTCCTCGTTGCTTAGGTCGGGTGATATTTTGAGTAACACGGGGCGGTAGTCGAGCTGACCGCGGCGGAACTCAAATAGGGGTTCAATAAGTGATAGTATCTCCTCACGTGTGCGTGGCACAAAACGCTTAGCTGCGGTGTTGCAGGCGATGTTCACCACAAAGAAGTCGACATACTGATACATGTTGCGAAAGACGCGCAGATACTCCTTAGGGGCGTTGTCCACGTGCGAGGCTGTGAGCTTGCCGATGTTGCAACCTATAACAAGGTCGGCGGTGTAGGCTGTGCGACTGCGGACGTTGTGTAGAACATACTCCATGCCGCGACTTGGATAGCCTGAGTTGTCGACAAAGGAGTGCTCCTTGCGTAGGTATTTAAGGCGTGGACGTGGTGTGCCTGGCTGTGGGCGTGGTACTACCGAGCCTATCTCTACAAAACCGAAACCGAGTGCCGAGAGCTCGCTGAGTCTGTCGCCATTGGCATCGAATCCCGAGCCTATGCCTATTGGATTGCGGAAGTGGATGCCGAAAACCTCGCGCTCCAACCTCTCTTTCTTAGGGGCATAGCACTGCCTGAGCAACCACTTGCCCAATGGCATCTTGCCCGCCACACCAAGTAATGCCATACGTACCGAGTGTGCCATCTCAGCAGGCAACCCGCAGAGAATATATTGAAATAGCGACCGCCTCATAAATGCTATAATATGAAATATTATACAAAGGTAATAAATTTTTGTATAGAGGCAAGAATTCGAAACAAAAAAAGAGAGTGAATAAAAAGTGTATTTTGTCGTTACGCTTGCCCTCAAAATGCTCATTTACGCTCAGTAAACTGCGCTATTTCGGGCTTCGCAAGCCTAAAACTACATCTTTTTATTCGCTCTCTTAGGTTGGGGGTTGGCTAAATTACTTTTTAGTCAGCCCCCCCCTTGAAACTATTTCTGACGGAAGTAAATCTGGATTGGTACTCCCGAGAAGTCCCACTGTTCGCGGAGCTTGTTCTCCAAGAATCGGCGGTACGACTCCTTGATATACTGTGGCAAGTTCACAAAGAACGCGAACTGAGGAGTTGGCGTTGGAAGCTGTGTAACGTACTTGATTTTGATGTACTTACCCTTGGTTGCTGCTGGTGGGTAGTTCTCGATTAGAGGCAAGAAGAACTCGTTGAGCTCCGATGTCGAAATGCGGCGCTTGCGCGACTGATATACGCGGATTGCTGCCTGCAATACATCGAGGATACGCTGCTTGTTGATTACCGAGGTGAAGATAATTGGAATGTCGCTAAATGGTGCCAACTTCTTCTCCAAGAACTCACGCCATACCTTCATAGTGTTGCTATCCTTCTCTACCAAGTCCCACTTATTGACCACAATAACACAGCCCTTGCGGTTGCGAACGATAAGGTTGTGGATATTGAGATCCTGAGCCTCGATACCCTGCTCTGCATCGAGCATAAGTACGCAGACATCAGAGTTCTCAATAGCGCGAATAGAGCGCATAACTGAGTAAAACTCAAGGTCTTCGGTAACCTTGCCCTTCTTACGCATACCAGCGGTGTCGATAAGGTAGAAGTCCATACCGTACATATTGTATCGAGTGTGGATAGAGTCGCGTGTAGTACCTGCAACGTTGGTCACGATGTTGCGCTCCTGACCAAGCAAGGCATTTGTCATTGAGGACTTACCTACGTTTGGACGACCCACGATAGTGATGCGTGGTAGTGTTGCGTCGTACTCCGCCGAGGTATCCTCTGGGAGGTTGGCAAGGATGGCATCCATCATATCACCTGTACCGCTACCAGACATTGAGCTGATGCAGAATGGCTCGCCAAGACCCAACGCGTGGAACTCGTGCGAGTAGTAGATAAGGTCGTAGGTGTCGACCTTGTTACATACAAGCATCACCTTCTTGCCCGAACGACGAAGAATATCTGCCATCATCATATCGAGGTCGGTGATACCTGTGCGCACCTCAACAAGGAAGAGGATAAGGTCTGCCTCGTCGATAGCCAACATCACCTGACGGCGAATTTCATCCTCGAAGATATCCTCAGAGTTGACGGTGTAACCACCAGTGTCGATAACCGAAAACTCCTTACCGTTCCAATCGGTCTTGCCATAGTGGCGGTCACGTGTTGTGCCGGCAGTCTCATCGACAATAGCCTGACGCTGACCTACAAGACGATTGAAAAGTGTTGACTTACCCACATTTGGGCGACCTACAATTGCAACCAAGCTCATAATTTATATCTTTATTATTTCTTATATCCACATATTTCGGCACAAAGATAAGAGAATTAGTTGGATTTTGGAAACTTTCGAAAATATTTGCTCCAAATTTTGGTTTATTTATTTATAATAAGTATCTTTGAAGGATAATATTTAAGGTCTATGATGGGTCGTGTGCGATATATTGCCACTGTGGTGGTGCTGGCGTTGCTCCCAGCTATGGGGACAAGGGCTGTGGCGCAGGAGTATCCTAACCCCTTTATGTTCGAATACAATACGCAGAGTAGGGTTCGAACAGAGTGGGGCGTAGGTGTTGGTGGTGTCTATACGGGTATTGGCAGTGTCTCCGCGAAGGATGTGGTGCTAAATACACGTCTTGGCTTTCAGGGTTACTTGGATATGGCGCTTGTAGTAGGTCACTACTTTGGTATAGAGAGTAAGATTATCTACGAAAAGGGTGGTATAGATGCCGAGTATAAGGGCAAACGCTACGATATATCGACCTCGACATTTGAGATGCCATTGCTCCTTTCGCTACGTCTATGGGATGGTGCTGTTAGGGCAAATGCTGGTATGCAGTTTGGCTTGATTTCGAATGGTGGCTACACGGATGGCAGGGAGAGTTATATGTTTGGCATTGTAACGCCAACATGGAACTTGGCTATGGGTGTAGGTGTGCGTGTCGTGCCAAATGTCGTTGTAGAGCTTAGATATACCCATGCCTTGCAGGATGGTGTAAACCAGCTTGGGACGACAAATAAGGGTGCGGGATTAGATTTTACAACCCGCACACATAAGGTGATGCTTGGAGTGTCGCTGATACTATAAGAGATTATGAGTGAAGAGATTATAAAGGAGATAGTTGTTGAGGGAGTAGATGCCCGCGAGCTATATGGCGCGCAGGATGCCTACCTTGAGCAGATGCGAGAGCTATGCCCAAAGGTTAAGATTGTGGCGCGCGGTAGCCAGATAAAGGCGTTGGGTGCTAAGAGCGATGTCTCGGCATTCGAACGTAGGATGAATGCCCTTGTGGAGTATTACATAAAGTATGGACATATCTCTTCGGAGGTGGTGTCGCAGGCATTCTCATCGAGCCTTACGGAGCTATCGGTAGAGCCGCCAGCCGTAGATAAAGATGTTATTGTATATGGCAATAGTGGCGCTATTATCCGTGCCCGCACGGTAAATCAGCAGCGCCTTGTAAAGCTCGCCGAGAAGAACGACCTGCTCTTTGCCGTAGGACCTGCTGGTTCGGGTAAGACATATACGGCTATTGCATTGGCGGTTAGGGCGTTGAAGGAGCGCGAGATACGTCGCATTATCCTCACGCGCCCAGCAGTTGAGGCGGGCGAGAAGCTCGGCTTTTTGCCTGGTGATATGAAGGAGAAGCTCGACCCATATCTACAACCTTTGTACGATGCCTTGAACGATATGATACCGGCAGCTAAGTTGCAGAAGTATATCGAGGAGGGTACGGTGCAGATTGCCCCGCTTGCCTATATGCGTGGTCGTACTCTTGATAACGCCTTTGTAATACTTGACGAGGCGCAGAATACCACCCTCTCGCAGATAAAGATGTTCCTTACGCGTATGGGTCGCAACGCTAAGTTTATCGTTACGGGCGATGTTACGCAGATAGACCTGCCACGTCGCTCGGATAGTGGTCTTACGCGCGCTATGGAGACGCTGAAAAACATCGAGGGCATAGGTATTGTAGAGTTTGACAAGCGCGATATTGTGCGCCATCAGCTCGTGAAGTATATTGTCGATGCTTTTGAGCGCAGAGAGGATTTGGAGAACGGATTAAAACCTAATGATAAATAAACAACTTAAATTGAACTAATATGGACAAGAATTTGAAGGGCTTGAAGCCAGCATTAGTGTGGAAGCACTTTGCAGAGATTTGTAATATCCCTCACCCATCGCACCACGAGGATGCCATTCGTGCATATATCGTGAAGTGGGCAGAGGAGCTTGGTTTGGAGCATAAGGTAGATGATGCTCAGAACGTATATGTATATAAGCCAGCGACCCCAGGTATGGAGAATCGCAAGGGTATCATTCTTCAGGCGCACACCGATATGGTGCCACAGAAGAACAACGAGACTGTTTTCAACTTCGAGACTGACCCTATCGAGGCATATATCGATGGTGAGTGGGTAACAGCCAATGGCACAACACTTGGTGCAGATAACGGTATCGGTCTTGCTGCTGCTATGGCAGCTATGGAGGATGCAGACCTTGTACATGGTCCACTTGAGTGCCTGTTTACAGCTACCGAGGAGACAGGTATGGATGGCGCTTTCGGCTTGCAGGGCGGTATGCTCAAGGGCGAGATTTTGCTTAACCTCGACTCTGAGACTGAGGGTGAGTTGTATGTAGGTTGCGCTGGTGGTATGGATGTAAATGTTACATTCAAGTATCGCGAGCAGCCTTTGGAGGGCAAGTTTGCTGCATACAAGGTTACCGTTAAGGGCTTGAAGGGTGGTCACTCTGGTATTCAGATTGGCACACAGCGCGCAAATGCTAACAAGGTGTTGTTCCGCTTGTTGCGTCAGGAGACTGAGTCATACGGCTTGGAGCTTGCATCTGTTGAGGGTGGTAATATGCGTAACGCTATCCCACGCGAGGCTTGGGCTGTGGTTGTAGTGCGCGAGGCTGAGAAGGCTATCTTCGAGGCTAACGTTAAGTCATACGAGAAGGTTATCATCAAGGAGTTCGAGGGTATCGAGGACTCTATCGAAATCTTCGCAGAGCCTATCGAGTGCCCTAAGGTTATCATTCCACACCTTGAGTCACACTCGCTTATCCGTGCTATCTGCGGTTGCCCTAACGGCGTACAGCGTATGTCTATCGCTATGGAGGGTCTTGTGCAGACTTCGTCAAACCTTGCTATCGTGGTATCTAACGGCTCTACCGTTGAGGTTAAGTGCTTGTTGCGCTCATCTGTAGATACTGAGAAGGCTGAGTTGGCAGGTGCAATCT
>JAZOSJ010000085.1:0-8818 GCA_045657045.1 Alistipes sp. | reverse complement strand
TATCACCAACGATGTCTGAGCCACAAGAAAGTGTGAATGTCATAACTAAGAATAGTGACGATAATGTTAAAAGGCGTTTCATCTATAATATTTTTTAATTAACTTTGCAAAGTTAAACAAAATTATTGCAATGCAACTATTTTATGCACCCGAAATTTCACTTCCTTGTTACACTCTTGGCGAGGAGGAGTCGAAACACTGCATCCGCGTACTTAGAATGAAGTGCGGCGACGAGCTGCACATCACCGATGGCAAGGGCAATATGTATCGCTGTAAAGTGGTGAGTGACAATCCAAAGCGTTGTACCGTAGAGGTCGTAGAGACCACACCAAACTACGAGCCTTTGGCATATAATCTTGTGATGGCAGTAGCACCTACAAAGAATATTGACCGTTTCGAGTGGTTCTTGGAAAAAGCCACCGAGGTGGGTATTTCGGAGGTCTACCCACTACTCTCGGAGCATAGCGAGCGTAAGGAGATTAAGCAGGAGCGCGAGCAGAAGGTTATAACATCGGCAGTAAAGCAGTCGCTAAAAGCCTATCACCCTACGCTGCACCCCATGACACGCTTTAAGGATATTGTCACAATGCCATTCGAGGGAGACAAGTTCATAGCCCACTGCAATAGCGCGATTGGAGAGCGTAAATATTTGGGTTCGTTGTTAAATAAAGGGGCTCGAACCCTAATTTTAATCGGTCCAGAGGGCGATTTTTCCGAAGAAGAGATTATCTTTGCAATTGATAATGGCTTTAAGCCTATCACCCTGGGCAAAGAGCGACTACGCACCGAGACAGCCGCAGTCGTTGCCACGGTGGTAGTATCAACCATTAACAAGCTATAACTCAATACTTAAACAATAATGTTGTATTACATTCTATTGGCAGCTATTGCTGTTATTGCAGCAATATTTCTAACCCCACTGCGCCAGAAGGTGTGGGTTACAACGGGCATCATCGCCACGTTGGCTGTTGCCGCTACGACACTTGCCATCAAGGCACTTACCGAAGGTCGCATCGTTCTTGCCACCTTCACAACCAACCTATTTGGAGAGGAGAGCTTTGCGGTAGATAAGCTATCAGCGCTCTTTTTAATCATCATCTCGATAGCCTCCGTTGCCACGGTGCTCTACTCGCGTGGCTACCTTAGCGGCTATCTCAAACGCTATGCCGAGGCGCATATCTCTATGCACTACACAGCGCTCACGATTCTTGTTGCCTCGATGATGTTTGTGGTGATGTCGAGTGGTGGTTTCTCGTTCCTCTTCGCGTGGGAACTTATGACCATCGCCTCGTTTATCCTCATTCCATTCGAAGCGGAGCGTCAGAATACTCGTCGTTCGGCACTTAACTACCTGGTGATGATGCATATAGGCTTTATCTTCCTTGTAATCGGCTTTGTGATGTGTGCCAATGTTACGGGCTCGGCTAACTTCACAGCTATTGTCGACTACTTCAAGATTGCTAAGCCTCTGCCACTCTTCGTCGTTATGTTCATCGGCTTTGGTATGAAGGCGGGTCTCTTCCCTATGCATATCTGGTTGCCTGAGGCGCACCCTGCGGCACCTTCGCATATCTCGGCTATTATGTCGGGTGTGATGATTAAGACTGGTGTCTACGGTATTATGCGCCTTATGCAGGCTATCGATCACAATATCGAGCTACTCTACACCATCGGTCTTATCGTGCTGTTGTCGGGTATCGTAACAGGTCTATGGGGCATTATCCTTGCCGCTATGCAGAACGACATCAAGCGCCTGTTGGCATATTCAAGTATCGAGAACATAGGTGTTATCCTTATTGGTTTGGGTATTGCTGCTGTGGGTCACGCCGCAGGTAGCGGTCTTATCGGTATGTGTGGTATGTGTGGCGCATTGCTACACACGGTTAACCACTCGCTCTTTAAGACAATTCTCTTCCTCAACGCTGGTAACATCTACTCGAAGCTACATACAACCTCGATGAACGAGATGGGAGGTCTTGCCAAGTATATGCCGATAACGGCTATTATCACCCTCTTTGGCGCTGTGGCTATATGCGCTCTTCCTCCTCTCAATGGCTTTATCTCGGAGTTGCTTATCTACATTGGTATGTTCAACGGTGTGAGCGATGGTCACGAGGTATTGTATTCGGTAGCGGGTATTATCGCTCTGTCGCTTATCGGCGGTATTGCGGTATTGGTATTTACAAAGCTCTTTGGTGTTGTATTCCTCGGCTCTCCACGCTCTCATCACGTTGCCGAGAGTAGCGAGGTAGACAACCTCCGCATCGTTGCGATGGCTATCCCTGCGGCGATGATACTCATTATTGGTCTCTTCCCACAGTTTGCCATTCGCCCTATCGCTATTGTAGCAGAGGCTATTACAGGTGCAGACAAGAGCATCGCAGTAAACCACTTCGAGCCCACGCTAAAAGCGTTGAGCGCCTCAATCTGGGTGCTTATAGCTATTGTGTTGCTCCTCTACGCCTTGAAGCATAAGTTGCAGAGCAAGCGTAAGATTGAGGAGGGTCCAACGTGGGGTTGTGGTTTTACCGCACCAAATACTCGTATGCAGTACACCGGTGAATCGTTCTCTGAGGGCTTGGAGAGCATCGGTCGCCCATTGATGAAGAATACGGTGGATGGTCGCGCGGTGGAGAAGGGCGAGATATTCCCTCTACCACATAAGTATCGTGTTCGCCATAGCGATAAGGTTGACTCGTTGCTTGGTCAGTGGTGGGTACAGCTTATGCACCGCATCAACCAATATGTTATGCGCCTACGCACGGGTCGTGTAAACAACTACATCACCTACGCCTTGGCACTCTTCGCTCTTGTGCTTATATTGAGCCTTGTAGGTATTCTATAACTTCTAACCCCAGAGATTATGTTAGTAAAACTACTAAATACACTTGTTATGATTGCCGTTGCGATCTCCATCACGGGAGTTATCAACCGCACCAGAGCATTGTGCGCGGGACGCAAGGGTATACGCTTTTTTCAGCACCTCTACAATGTGCATCTACAACTTAGAAAGGGCTCGGTATACTCCACTACCACAACGGCGCTGTTCCGCATAGCTCCGACGGTATATCTTGGAGCTACACTCCTTGCCTTTCTCTTTATCCCTGTGGCAAACCTCGAGCCTATACTCTCGTTCCACGGCGATATTATCTTCGTTGCCTACCTCCTTGCCCTATCGCGCGTAGCGATTATCCTCGCAGCGATGGATACAGGTAGCTCGTTCGAGGGTATGGGTGCTGCCCGCGAGGCGCTCTACGGTGCTCTTGTCGAGCCAGCGCTTATGATGGGTATGGCAACCTTAGCGCTCTTCTGCGGCTACTCATCATTCGCCGACATCTTCTCTTCGGCGCAGGAGATGAGCGTTAACATCACCGTGGTAATGCTCCTTGTAGCCTACGTCTTTGGTGTTATCATGGTTATTGAGAGTGGTCGCGTACCGGTGGATGATCCTAAGACCCACCTCGAGCTTACGATGATACACGAGGTTATGTGCCTCGACTACTCGGGCGTAGATATGGCATTGATACATATCGCCTCATGGCTCAAAAACGCCATCTTCGCTGTTATTGCAGCTAATGCCGTTGCGGTAATCTTCTCCTTTAATTGGTGGTTTGCAGCTCCGTTGGCAGTCTTGGCTACGGGTATTACCATTGGTTGCGTAGAGTCGTTCCGCGCCCGCAATAAGCTCTCGCGCAACACGACCTTCATCCTCACCATCGTGGCGATGTCGGCACTTGTGCTACTTACGGGCTTCCTACTAATCCAAAATATCGAAATCTAACAGCAGAGCTATGATACTATCTTTAATAATACTATATGTATTGACGCTCATCTATCTATCGATAGCTGACCGTTTCCGCAACCATACCACGATTCTTGCTATTCAGGGATTGTTGCTCTTTGGTATCGCTATGGCACGCCTACACGAGTTCCATCCTGTGGAGATGTCCTTTATCATTGCCGAGACCTTAATTTTTAAGGCTATCGTTATCCCCGCAATCCTTATGCGCGTGATACGCCAGACAAAGATTAACCGCATCCATTCCAGCTCATCGCAGTTTGGTGCTTTGGTAATGTCTATCGTGGCACTTGTGGCGAGCTGCACCATCACATACTATATGGCGGACCAGCGTACCGATATGATCTTCTTCGGTGTGGCGCTCTACGCCCTCCTATCGGGTCTGATTCTTATCGTTATGCGTAAGCGTATCTTTGCCCACCTTATCGGCTTCCTTGTTATCGAGAACGGAGTGTTCCTCTTCTCAATGGCCATCGGTGTTGAGCTCCCTATGCTTATCAACCTTGCTATTATGCTCGATATCCTAATTTCGATACTTATCCTCGGAATGTTCCTCCGCCGTATGGACGACGAGATTCACACCGACGAGACCGATGCCCTAACCTCTATTAAAGATTAAGACTATGGAAATGATAATATTTATTCTCGTATCGCTAATCTTTGCCATCGCTCCGCTCTTTGTTCGAACCGAGCGCGCTACACGCATCTTAGCAGGTTGCTTCTTCCTTACGCAGGTTGCAGGCATCGCACTAATCCTTGCCTTGAAGCATACCGACGTAGTTATGCTCTCGATATTCCGTACCGACACCCTCGCCATCTTGTTCCATATACTTATGACTGCGGTGCTCGGCTTTACGCTTATTCACTCCTCGTCGTATCTAAGAGCCGAGGAGGTATCTACACGCTCATATAAGGCATACTACACACTCCTTATGCTGCTTGCCGTAGCTATCACTTGTGTCTACTACTCTGATAACTTGGCAATGACATGGGTATTCTTGGAGCTAACAACCATCTGCTCGGCGGGTATCATCTACCACCGCGAGTTTAAGCTCTCGTTGGAGGCTACGTGGAAGTATATCTTTGTCTGCTCTACGGGTATCGCAATGGCATATCTTGGTATTTTGCTACTCTCGACCGTTGCTGAGCACGGCGCTTTGGACTACAATGCCTTGAAGGAGGTTATTGCAAACGGCAACCCTCTCTACTTGAAGGTTGCATTCCTACTTATGATCGTAGGTTATAGCTGTAAGATGGAGATCTTCCCACTCTACACCGTGGGTGTCGATGCCAACTATGCAGCACCTGCACCAGCATCGGCATTTATATCTACGGCATTGGTAAACGCTGGCTTTGTCTCTATCTTCCGCATCTATGACCTCTACGCCGCTACGGGCGAGGTCTTCGAGTGGGCACGCCACACGTTGATACTTATCGGTATCCTTTCGTTGGCGGTAGGCGCGATGTTCCTACGCCGTACGAATAACTACAAACGCTTCTTGTCCTACTCTACCGTAGAGAATATGGGTATTGTGGTTATCGGTATGGGTATTGGTGGCGTGGCACTATGGGCCGCAGTGCTTCATGTTGTATGCCACACCTTTGTTAAGAGTTCGATGTTCTTCCAGGTGGGTATTATGCGCCATATCTACGATAGTTATAGCATCAACCGCATTGGTAACTATATGAGCATCAATCGTGTGGGTGCCATTGGCTTTATCCTTGGCACATTGGTGCTTCTTGCCTTCCCACCATCACCACTCTTTGTTTCGGAGGTTATGATCTTCAAGGGTATTATCTCTAATGGTAGCTGGTGGTTGCTTGTTGCGATGTTGCTTTTGATGTGCATTGTTATCTACTCTATCTGGAGTCGCACACTACGCCTCGGCTACCACTCTAATCAGGATGAGTTGCACCTCTCGGAGGTAAATCGTCGCTTGTCGTACTCGGCAGCAGTGTTGCTTGTTGTGGCTATCGCAATAGGTATCTGGATGCCAGAGCCGTTGAAGCAGGCTATTGATGTAATTGTAAATATCGGATAATAGTATGAGACTCTACCATATAACAAATAATACCTCTTCGGCTGTTGCTATTAGCGACATCCCCGTTGTGGAGTATGTTGATTTGTACAACGACCTCAAAGAGCGTATGTCGGATGCGCGCTACCACATAGGTCACTACTTCGCAACCGAGATAGAGAATGGTCTTAAATTCTACCTTATCCTGCTCGACGATATGAGCGGCGAGGTATATATAACATCGTTTATCCCAGACTACTACGCCGAGGGTCTTGCCTCTCTTACGGCGGTGCATCAGCAGTTCCACCCCTTTGAGCGCGAGATTCACGAGCTCTATGGCGTGCCTTTTGACAACCACCCATGGCTTAAACCGCTACGTTTTTCGTTCGACCGTCGCCAGAAGGAGTCTACGATGGATAGCTACCCATTCTACACCATCGAGGGCGAGGAGCTCCACGAGGTTAACGTAGGTCCTATCCACGCGGGTATCATCGAGCCAGGTGCCTTCCGCTTTATCTGCGATGGCGAGCAGGTTCTCCACCTCGAAATAGCCCTCGGCTACCAGCATCGTGGTGTTGAGAGCGAGATGGTGCGCAACCAGAACCGCCTACGCCAGACCCTTATTGCGGAGTCCATAGCTGGCGACACCGCTGTGGGTCACGCTACGGCATACGCCGAACTTTTGGAGAAGCTAACGACGGTAGACGTAGGTGACGATTTGCGTTTGGAGCGCTTGGTGGCTATCGAGTTGGAGCGTATCGCTATGCACCTTGCCGATACCGGCGCTTTGGGTACAGATATAGCATTCCAGCTCTATCAGGTTGTGTGCGAGGCTTTGCGTACCGTTACTATCAACACCTCGTAGGCGTGGTGCGGTAACCGTTTTGGCAAGAGCCTTATCCGCCCATTCGGAAGCAACCACCCTCTTACCGACGAAAAGATTGCACTTATAAGAAAGAATATCGCAGATGTGCGCCGTCGCTACAACGAGCTACGCACCGACATCCTCGAATCGCACACACTACTCGCTCGCTTCGAGCAATGCGGTCTTGTGCCAAAGGATGAGATGGAGCGCATCGGTGGCGTAGGTCAGGCAGCACGTGCAAGTGGCGTTGCCCGCGATATACGTACTACACACCCTTCTGGCTACTACGCCGTGGGTGTAAGCCATATGCCTATTACGAAGGGCGATGGCGATGTTATGTCGCGCCTTGCAACACGCCTCGACGAGGTATTGCAGAGTGCCGACTATATCGAAAAGGTACTCTCAACATATAAGCCTTCGGGTAATATTCCAGCACCTAACTACGAGCCAGAGCTTCAAGGCGAGGCGTTGTCATTCGCGTTGGTTGAGGGTTGGCGTGGTGAGATATGCCATGTGGCACTAACCGATAGCGAGGGCAATATCTCGAAGTATAAGATTAAGGATCCAAGCGTTCACAATTGGCTTGGTCTTGCTATCGCCGTTCGCTCGGAGGGCATTTCGGATTTCCCTATCAACAACAAGAGTTTTAACCTGTCGTACTGCGGTCACGACCTATAATAGAGTGAGTTATGTTATTTCAAAAGATTAAGATACTTCGTAGTCACGGCTGGCAATATATTCCCGATTTGGATGCTGTAACCCTCACCGAGGAGTTTCGTGGCTTCCCGCTACTTACCGACTCAAAGGATAAGACTGATATAGAGCGTGCGTCAAATATCTGCCCTACGGGTGCTATCACCACGGCACCATTTACCCTTGATATGGGCAAGTGTCTCTTCTGTGGCGAGTGCCAGAAGTGCGCACCTAAGAATATCAAGTTCACCAACGAGCACCGCCTTGCAGCTACTCGCCGCGAGGATTTGATAGTAAAGGCTGGACAGACAGCACCAAAGTTCGACACCTCGGTTATCCGCCCAGAGATAGCTAAGTATTTCGGCAAGGCATTGGAGCTACGCGAGGTATCGGCAGGTGGCGACTGCTCTGTGGAGATGGAGCTAAATGCTACGGGTAACGTAAACTTCGACTTTGGGCGCTATGGTGTGGGCTTCACTGCCTCACCACGCCACGCCGATGGTCTTGTGCTTACAGGTCCTATCAGCGCAAATATGGCTGAGGCATTAGATATATGCTACAACTCTATCGCCGAGCCAAAGATTTTGGTCGTTGCAGGCTCTGAGGCTGTGTCGGGAGGCTTGTATGCCGATAGCCCTGCCGTAGACCGCAAGTTCCTTGATAAGTACCACGTAGACCTCTGGCTACCAGGCGCACCTACGCACCCACTATGCTTTATCGACGGCATCACACGCCTACGTGCCAAGCAAAAGAAGTAGATTTTAGCACAGAATTACAAATTATTTATACATTTGCAACGAGAAACTAATAAATACTTAAATATATGAATGCTATTGTAAAGAATGATTTTCAGTTTGAGGGACAGAAGGGTCACTATGTAGGCAAGGTGCGCGATGTTTATAACATCAACGACGACTACCTTGTAATGGTGGTATCAGACCGTATCTCTGCATTCGACGTGGTACTCCCTAAGGGTATTCCTTTCAAGGGTCAGGTGCTCAACCAGATTGCAGCAAAGTTCCTCGATGCTACAACCGACATCCTTCCAAACTGGAAGATTGCAGTGCCAGATCCAATGGTTACGGTAGGTCACCGTTGCGAGCCTTACAAGGTTGAGATGGTCATCCGAGGCTACCTCTCTGGTCACGCTTGGAGAGAGTATAAGGCGGGTAAGCGCACCATCTGTGGTGTTGCAATGCCTGATGGTATGGTCGAGAACCAGAAGTTCCCAGAGCCTATCATCACCCCTACAACTAAGGCTGACGAGGGTCACGACGAGGATATTTCAAAGGAGGAGATTATCGCACAGGGTCTTGTATCACGCGAGGAGTACGAGCAGTTGGAGGCATACACACGCGCTATCTTCCAGCGCGGTACCGAGATTGCCGAGAAGATGGGACTTATCCTTGTAGATACAAAGTATGAGTTCGGTAAGAAGAATGG